>SSTA01000072.1 GCA_009469685.1 Azonexaceae bacterium
CGAGAGACTGCCGCCGGGAACCGGGATGCTGACTTCCTCGACATCCTTGGGCAACCGGAAATCGTGCTGGGAGGGCAGCGGCTCGCCGCGGAAGATGAGGCTTTCCTGGGTCCACCAGATCCAGGCGACGAGGCCGACGTAAGCAAGGGCCAGAAGGAAGATCCCGCGCCCCGCCAGGCTGAGCAGGCTAGCCCTCACGCCGCCGCTTCTCGCTCTTCTTCTCGCTGATCAGATTGACGTTGCCGCTCGGCAACTGCTCTTCCAGGCGGACGGTGAATCCCCAAAGGTAGGCCAGGTGTTCGAGGACGGAATCGGTTTCCGGGCCCAGGGGGCGGCGATTGTGGAGGAAGTGGCGTAGCGTCAGCGAGCGGTCGCCGCGTAGGTCGACGTTCCACACCTGGATGTTGGGGTCGCTGGCGCCCAGGTTGTATTGGTCGCCCAGGGTGCGTCGCAGGTCGCGATAGCCCTGTTCGTCGTGGATGGCGTCCACCCGCAGATTCTTGCGGGTGTCGTCGTCGAGTATGGCGAAGAGGCGGAATTCGCGCATCAGCCGGGGCGAGAGGTATTGGGCGACGAAGCTCTCGTCCTTGAAGTTCTTCATGGCGAAATCGAAGGTCTCCCGCCAGTTGGAGCCGGCGATGTCCGGGAACCACTCGCGGTCTTCGTCGTCGGGGTCCTCGCAGATCCGGCGGATGTCGCGCCACATGGCGAAGCCCAGGGCATAAGGGTTGATCCCCGAGTACCAGGGGCTGTTGTAGGGGGGCTGGTAGACCACGTTGGTGTGGGACTGGAGGAACTCGATCATGAAGCCGTCGGCCAGCTTGCCCTCGTCGTAGAGGGTGTTGAGCAGGGTGTAATGCCAGTAGGTGGCCCAGCCCTCGTTCATCACCTGGGTCTGGCGTTGGGGATAGAAGTACTGGCCGATCTTGCGCACGATGCGCACCACTTCCCGCTGCCAGGGTTCCAGGAGAGGGGCGTTCTTTTCGACGAAGTAGAGGAGATTCTCTTCCGGTTCCTCGGGGAAGCGGCGCTCTTCCTCCTGCATTTCGACAACCTCCTGCTTGGGCAGGGTGCGCCAGAGGTCGTTGATCTGGGCCTGGAGGTAGGTTTCCCGCTCCTTCTGGCGCAGGGTCTCCTTCTCCAGGGAGAGGCGGGGGGAACGCTTGTAGCGATCGACCCCCAGGTTCATGAGGGCATGGCAGGCGTCTACCAGCCGCTCGACGGCTTCGAAGCCGTGCCGCTCCTCGCACTGGGCGATGTAGTTCTTGGCGAAGACCAGGTAGTCGATGATGGCGTCGGCACTGGTCCACTGCTTGAAGAGATGATTGCCCTTGAAGAAGGAGTTGTGGCCGTAGGCGGCGTGGGCGATGACCAAGGCCTGCATCGTGAGGGTGTTCTCCTCCATCAGGTAGGCGATGCAGGGGTCGGAATTGATCACGATCTCGTAGGCCAGGCCCATCTGGCCGCGCTTGTAGCGGTTTTCGGTCTCCAGGAAATGCTTGCCGAAGGACCAGTGGTGGTAATAGACCGGCATGCCGATGGAGGCGTAGGCGTCCATCATCTGCTCGGCGGTGATGATTTCCAGCTGATGGCGGTAGCAGTCGAGCTCGTAATGCTTGGCCACGCGACCGATCTCGACGTCGTAACGCTCGATGGCCTCGACGGTCCAGTCCGAGCCTTCGGCAATGGGGCGGATTTTCTTTTTGCTCATAGGCCTTCCGAAGGGCGGCCCCAAGGGGCCTGACGGGGAATTCGCAAAACCTGTCGGCTGTGCAAAGGCGACCGCAGACGGCCGCCACCCAAGCAGGGGAATGCGGCAGGGGGTTCAAGGCGCGCTGCGCCAGGCCCGCCGAACGGCCTGCCCCCGCAGTGCCGGGCCGTCGCGGGGAAGGGCGAGCGAGGGCGGGGTTCTTTCATACCAGCCGCTTGTGGAACAGTTCCCGGAAGACGGGATAGATGTCGGTGACCTCGCCGATGCGTTGCAGGGCGAAGCGGTCGGGGTGGATTTCCTTCAGCCGCTCGTATTCGAGCCAGAGATTCTGGGGCGCCCCCTCGGTGATCTCGATGTAGGCAAAGTACTGCACGCAGGGCAGGATCGATTCGCTGAGAATTTGCCGGCACAGGGGCGAATCGTCGTTCCAGTTGTCGCCGTCGGAAGCCTGGGCGCCGTAGATGTTCCACAGGCTCGAACTGTAGCGCTCGGAAATGACCTGCTGCATGAGCTTCAGGGCACTGGAGACGATGGTGCCGCCGGTTTCCCGGGAGTGGAAGAAATTGTCCTCGTCCACCTCTTCGGCGGCGGTGTGGTGGCGGATGAAGACCACCTCGATGTGCTCGTAATTCCGGTTCAGAAAGAGGTAGAGGAGCATGAAGAAACGCTTGGCCATCTGCTTCTTCTGCTCGTCCATGGAGCCGGAGACGTCCATCAGGCAGAACATGACCGCCTGCGTCGACGGTTGGGGGATGCGGATGCGGTTGCTGTAACGCAGATCGAAAGGGTCGATGAAGGGTATCGCCTCGCGCCGCGCCTTGAGGCAGGCGATCTCGCGTTCGATGCGCTCGATTTCGGGATCGCCGGGGCAATCCCGCTTGAGCCGGTCCAGCTCTTCCTGCAATTCCCGCAGGCGCGCGCCATAAGGTCCCCCCACCGCCACCCGCCGCCCGGCGGCGCCGCGCATGGTGCGCACCAGATTGATGTTGGTCGGCACTCCGGTTTGCGTGTAGCCGGCCCGCACCCGCTTGTATTCGTCCACCTGGGCGAGCTGGCGTTTGACCAGATTGGGCAAAGCCAGCTCGTCGAAGAAGATGTCGAGAAATTCGTCGCGGGTCAGGGTAAAGACGAAATCGTCCATCCCCTCCCCTTGGTCGCTGGCCTTGCCTTTTCCTTGCCCGCCGCCCCCCAGGGGGCGCTCGACCTCGTCGCCGGTGTTGAAGCGGTCGTTGCCGGGATGGACCATGTCCCGTCGCCCTCCCCGGCCGTGGCGAAAATTCGGTTCGGAAATATCCTTGCCCGGAATGCCGATCTTCTCACCGTTGTCGAGGTCGCGAATGCCCCGCTTGGCAATG
Source organism: Azonexaceae bacterium (assembly GCA_009469685.1). The sequence continues at coordinate 3,067 of SSTA01000072.1, forward strand.
GCGTCGGCCACCGCCTTGCGGATCTGACCCTTGAAACGCTGGATGAACCGTCCCCGGTTGATCGAACTCTTGTTCTTGCTGTCCTGCCGCCGGTCGACGATGCGTACCGTCATTTCAGGGGACCTCCCAATTGGGGGGCGGGTCTGCCCCGCCCCGGCCGCATCACGAAGACTTCCGCACCCGCAGGTACCACTCGCAGAGCAGGCGGACCTGCTTTTCGGTATAGCCCTTGGAAATCATGCGATTGACGAAGTCCTGGTGCTTCTTCTGTTCGTCGGCGCTGGCCTTGGTGTTGAAGGAGATCACCGGCAGGAGTTCCTCGGTGTTGGAGAACATCTTCTTCTCGATGACCGCGCGGAGCTTCTCGTAGCTGGTCCAGGAGGGGTTCTTGCCGTCGTGCTTGGCCCGGGCGCGTAGCACGAAATTGACCACCTCGTTGCGGAAGTCCTTGGGATTGCTGATTCCCGCCGGCTTCTCGATCTTCTCCAGTTCGTCGTTCAATGCTCCCCTGTCGAGTATTTCACCGGTATTGGGGTCGCGGAACTCCTGATCCTGGATCCAGAAGTCGGCGTAGGTGACGTAACGGTCGAAGATGTTCTGGCCGTACTCGGAATAACTTTCGAGGTAGGCGGTCTGGATTTCCTTGCCGATGAATTCGGCGTACCGCGGAGACAAGTATTCCTTCAGGAAGCGCAGGTAGCGCTCCTCGATTTCGGGGGGGTACTGTTCCTGCTCGATCTGCTGCTCGAGGACGTACATGAGGTGCACCGGGTTGGCGGCCACCTCCCGGTGATCGAAGTTGAATACCTTGGAGAGAATCTTGAAGGCGAAGCGGGTAGACAGGCCGGTCATGCCCTCGTCGACCCCGGCATAGTCCCGGTATTCCTGGTAGCTCTTGGCCTTGGGGTCGGTGTCTTTGAGGTTTTCCCCGTCGTACACCCGCATCTTGCTGTAGATGCTGGAATTCTCCGGCTCCTTGAGGCGCGAGAGGGAAGCGAACTGGGCCATCATGCGCAGGGTGTCGGGGGCACAGGGGGCTTGGGAGAGCGAGGAGTTGACCAGCAGTTTCTCGTAGATGTGGATTTCGTCCGAGACGCGCAGGCAATAGGGGACCTTGACGATATAGATGCGGTCGAGGAACGCCTCGTTGTTGCGGTTGTTCTTGAAGGCCAGCCACTCGGCCTCGTTGGAGTGGGCGAGCACCAGGCCGTCGAAGGGGATGGCGCCGAAACCCTCGGTGCCTTTGTAGTTCTGTTCCTGAGTGGCGGTCAGCAACGGATGCAGCACCTTGATCGGCGCCTTGAACATCTCGACGAACTCCAGGATGCCCCGGTTGGCGAGGCACAGGCCGCCGGAGTAGGAATAGGCGTCGGGGTCGTTCTGGGAATACGTCTCCAGTTTCCGGATGTCGATCTTGCCTACCAGGCTGGAGATGTCCTGATTGTTCTCGTCGCCCGGCTCGGTCTTGGAAACGGCAATTTGGGAGAGTACCGAGGGCCGAATCTTGACCACCCGGAACTTGGTGATGTCGCCGCCGAACTCCTGCAACCGTTTCACGGCCCAGGGGCTCATGATGGTTCCCAGATAGCGCCGCGGAATTCCGTAATCCTCTTCCAGGATGGGGCCGTCTTCATTGACGTTGAAGAGGCCCAGGGGCGATTCGTGCACCGGCGAGCCCTTGATCGCGTAGAAGGGCACCTTCTCGATCAGGTACTTCAGACGTTCGGCGAGCGAGGACTTGCCTCCGCCGACCGGACCCAGGAGGTAGAGGATCTGCTTCTTTTCCTCCAGGCCCTGCGCCGCGTGGCGGAAGTAGGAGACGATGTTCTCGATCACCTCCTCCATGCCGTAGAACTCCTCGAAGGCCGGGTAAAGCTTCATCATCTTGTTGGCGAAGATGCGCGAGAGCCGGGGTTCCAGCCGGGTATCGAGAAGTTGCGGCTCGCCGATGGCGATCAGCATGCGCTCGGCGACGCTGGCGTAGGCGGTAGGGTCGCTCTTGCAGAGGTCCAGGTATTCCTGGACCGACATCTCCTCCTCTTGTGAGGCTTCGTAGCGGCTCTGATAGCGGGCGAAGATCGACATGGCTGACTCCTTCCTGGTTTGTACTATCGGCTCTCGCCGTCTCCGGATTGGAATGCGCATTCGTACAACGGTTCAACCGGATTGCCGGTTGATGCGGGCGGTTACACTCTACGCCGCCCGCGGTTCCCTACCCTGCAAATCCTTCACGGTCTCGGCGATCCGGTCAAGCCCCCAGGCCAGTTCTGCCGGGGTAATCGTCAAGGGTGGAGCGAGCCGCAACACCGTGCCGTGGGTATCCTTGCTGAGCACTCCCCGGGTCAGCAAGGCCTCGGCCAGGCGGCGCGCGTCCAATCGGGCAGGATCGAGTTCAATGCCCGCAAAGAGGCCGCGTCCGCGGACAGCTTTGATGGCCGGGCAGTCTGCCGCCATGGCTTGCAGGCGCTTCATCAGGAAGTCTCCCAGCGCAGCGGAACGCGCGATCAGATCCTCCTCCACCAGCACGTCCAGCGCCGCCAGGGCTACTGCTGCGGCGAGAGGATTGCCGCCGAACGTGGAACCGTGGTCGCCCGGATGGAAGACGCCCATCACCCCATCGTCGGCAAGGAAGGCCGAAACGGGGAGCAGGCCGCCGCCCAGGGCTTTGCCCAGAATGATCCCGTCGGGCCGGACCCCTTCGTGCTCGCAGGCCAACAGCCGCCCGGTGCGACCGAGTCCGGTCTGGACCTCGTCGGCGATGAGCAGCACGTTGTGGCGCCGGCATAGGGCGGCGCAGGCGGCGAGAAATCCCGGCGGCGGGAGAACGATGCCTCCCTCCCCCTGGATCGGTTCCACCAGGAAGGCAGCCGTATTCGGCGTGATTGCAGCGGCAAGCGCCCCTGGATCGCCATAGGGGATGCGCCGCAATCCGGGCGGGAACGGACCGAAGCCTCGCCGATACTGGGCTTCCGACGACATGCCGACGATGGTGATGGTGCGACCGTGGAAATTGCCGTCGCAGGCAATGATCTCGGCTTTTCCTTCCGGGACGCCCTTGACGGTATGAGCCCATTTGCGGGCGGCCTTGAGGGCCGTTTCGACGGCCTCGGCCCCGGTGTTCATGGGCAGCGCCCGGGCATAGCCGGTGAGCAAGGTGAGGCGACGCAGGAAGCGCGGCAGGCGGTCGTTGAAATAGGCCCGCGAGGTCACCGCAAGCCGCCCGGCCTGCTCGGTCAGCGCAGCCAGTAGCCGGGGATGTCCGTGGCCGAAGCTGGTGGCGGAATAGGCGGACATGAAATCCAGATAGCGCTGACCATCCACGTCGAACAGCCAGCTCCCTTCGCCCCGCGCCAGCACCACCGGCAGGGGGGCATAGTTGCGGGCGCCGAAACCCTCCTCCCAGCGGCGCAGGGTGGCGGCGTCGGGCCGCGATACCGCGTCCGCCAGGGCGAGGACCAGTCGGGCGGTGATACCCCCCGGATCCCGTTCCGGGTCGAACTCGACGATTTCGAAGCCGACGCAGTTGCGCTCCCGCAGAACGCTTTGCAGTGCGGCAAGCAAATCGGCGGCGGCGATACCGTCGGCGACGGGGGTTGCCACGCCGGGCGCATCCTGGGGATCGACGGCGTCGAGGTCGAGGCTGATTCCCCAAGGGCCGGCGCCGATCTGGCGCCGGGCTTCGGCAAAGACCGAAGCGAAGCCGCGGCGTCCGACTTCGGCCATGTCGTAAGTGCGGACTCCTAGGCGCGCCAGCCGCTCGGCTTCGGCCGGCTCGAAACTGCGGGCGCCGATGACCGCCACCCGGGCAGGGTCGAGGCAGGGACCGGGAACCGTGGCAAGGGGAGACTCGCCCTCGCCAAGGAGTGCGGCGAGCGGCATGCCGTGAGCGTTGCCGCTGGGGCTGCTCGCCGGGGTATGGGCGTCAAGGTGGGCATCGATCCAGATGAGTCCCGGCGCGTCGCCCAGGGCGCGGCCTATGCCCTTCCAGGTCGCGGCAGCAAGGGAATGGTCACCCCCGATTACCAGGGGCCGGTCGGCCCCCGTGACGACGGCGGCGCAGCAGTCGGCCAGCCTGGCGAGGACTGCGCCCAGGTCGTCAGCTTCGGTCAGGGGTAAGTCGCCCCAATGGGCTTCGAGGCCGTTGTCCCGCAGACGGGCGGAAAAACCGGCGCGCTCCAGGCAGGTCACTTCGCCCAGGTGGGGGGCGGGAGCCCCCAGAAAACTGCCGGCCCCGATGCAGTGCACCGTGGGGTTCAGGGAGATCAGTCTGCGCATGGGGCGCCTCCTCTCCGGTGGGGGGTCCTTATAACTTTAGGTGTAGATTCCCCATTTAGTTTCTCAGGACCGGCCGGACGGTCGAATTCCCGGTGCAGACGGCATCCGCGAGTATTGCTACCCGCCGCAGACAGGCCGGGGATCGCCGACCGTCAATGCTTGGTGTGCTCGTGCAGGGGTTCTGCGTGGTGGGTTTCCGCCGCCGCCCGGTGGTGCAGGGTGGCGTGAACGTCCTCGCGGGGAGTCGGACGCCCCACCCGCTGGGGTAGCAGGGAGCCGATCACCATGCCGACGAAGCCTATGGCGAGCCCGATCAGTTGAGGCGGAACGGGGCTCTCTTCGACGAGGAACTCGATCAGGAGCCAGGAGCTGAGCCCGCCGATAATCGAGGCCAGGGCGCCCTGGGTGGTGGCCCGCTTCCACAACGCGCCCGCAAAGAGTGGCACGAAGGCGCCGGCCAGGGTGACCTTGTACGCATTTTCGACCATCTTGAAGATGGATGCGTTGGAATAGAGGGCGAAGCCGAGCACCACGCAGGCGAAGCCGACGATGGAGAAGCGCATCACTTTCAGGAAGGAGCGATCCCCCATGCCCGGGAACATTGGGCGCAGGATATTTTCCGCGAAGGTCACCGAGGGGGCCAAGAGGGTTGCCGACGAACAACTCATGATGGCGGAAAGGACGGCCCCGAAGAAGATGACTTGGGCAAAGAGCGGGGTATGACTGATAACGAGGAGCGGCAGGACCTTCTGGAAATCCTCCGGTGCGTCGGAAGCAAGCATCGGCCCGTACTGGCCGGGGTCTATCAGCGTCGCCGAGTAGGCGATGAACATCGGCACGAAGCAGAAGCAGAAGTAGATCGAGGCACCCAGGATGGATCCCCAAACCGCGACCTTGGCACTCTTGGCCGAGGTGATGCGCTGGAAGACGTCCTGCTGGGGAATCGAGCCCAGCATCATGGTCACCCAGGCACCCAGGAAGGTGACCCAGAGCAGCGGGTCGGGCTCCGGGAAGAATTCGAACTTGCCTGCAGCGGCCGCGTGGTCGATGACGACGCCGGCGCCGCCGGTCTTGTCGGCCATTACCGTGGCGATGAAGAAAAGGCCGCCCATGCTTACCGCCATTTGAACGAAATCGAGGACCGCCACCGACAGCATGCCGCCAAAGGTGGTGTAGGTGAGCACCACAGCAGCACCGAGGATCATCCCGGCAGTCTGGCTCAAGCCATCGTTGGTCACGACGTTGAGGATGAGCCCGAGGGCCTTGATCTGGGCCGACACCCAACCCAGGTAGGAGGCGACGATGCACAGGGTTGTGACGACCTCGACGGTGCGGTTGTAGCGCATCCGGTAGAAGTCGCCGAGGGTGAGGATGTTGAGCTTGTAGAGGTAGCGGGAGAAGAGCACCCCCGCCAGGATCAGGCACATGCTGGAGCCGAAGGGGTCGGCGACCACGCCGCCCAGGCCCTCCTTGACGAAGGTGGCCGAGACGCCGAAGACGGCCTCGGCGCCGAACCAGGTGGCGAAGACCGTGGCCATCACCACGGGAAGCGGCAGGCTGCGGCCCGCGACGGCGAAGTCCTTGGCGTTGTGCACCCGCGTGGCGGCCAGCAGTCCGATGCCCACCGACACCATCAGGTAGAGGATGACGAACCAGAGAAGCATGCCGAACCCCGCTCGACCCAGGACAGGAAAGGCGCCGCGGCGCGTGGCGCGGAAGCCGCGGATTATACGCATCGGGCCGCCGCCTCCCGGCGGGCGCCCGGCCCCCGGGAAGGCCGCGTCGGCAGGGGCTGGCGCGGTGGGGGAGATGCCCCGGCGCGGGGGAAATGCCGCACCCGATTTCCGTGCGCGAGCATTCTAAGACATTGAAAAATAAACATATGGGAAATTTGCCCGCGGCTGGCACGGGGCCTGCATCGGAAGGGGTGCGCGACACGGATCGCGCACGGCGGTCCCGGGACCCGACGGGCCCCGGCCGCCGGAGACCAACCCTTCACCTCGACAGGAGTCCATCATGAGCAAGAAAGCCCTCCTCCCCCTGCTGACCGCCGCCCTGGCGCTCGCCGCCGGCAATGCCCTCGCCGCCGCCGGTTCCCTGGACGACCCGACCCTGATGCGCATCGAACGGCCGGAGAAGGTCGAGAAGCCGGAAAAGCCCGAGAAGCCCCAGAAGCCGGAAAAGCCCCAGAAGCCCGAGAAGCGCGGCTGATCCCTCCTTTCCGGGCCGGCGCCGCCCAGGGCGCCGGCTTCTTTTTTTCGGGTCCTTGACAAAAAAGAACGAACGTTCTATAAATTCGCCATGGGCAAAGGCGAAGAAACCCGGCAAACAATCCTCGATTCGGCGGTGGCGCTGGCCAGCCAGGTCGGCATTTCCGGCCTCTCGGTGGGCAGCCTGGCCGAGAAGACGGGCATGTCGAAGAGCGGTCTGTTCGCCCACTTCGGTTCCAAGGAGGAGATGCAGCTCGCCGTCGTGCGGGCCACGCAGGAGCTCTTCCTGGAGACGGTCATGCGGCCGGCGCTGCGCGAGAAGCGGGGCCTGCCGCGCCTGCGCGCCATCGTCGCCAACTGGCTGGTCTGGGCCCGGCGCAGCCGGCTGCCCGGCGGCTGCCCGCTGGCCGCCGCCGCCCACGAATTCGACGGCCAGCCCGGCCCGGTGCGGGACGAGGTGTCCCACGCCCTCGGCCTCTGGCGGCGCGCCCTGGCCGACGCGATAGGCAAGTGCGTCGAGGCCGGCGACCTGCGCCCGGATACGCCGGTGGAGCAGGTGGCCTTCGAGATCAACGGCCTGGTGCTCGCCTGCCTCCAGGACAGCCAGCTCTTCCAGGATCCCGAGTCGGAGCAGCGGGCCATGACCGCCTTCGACCGGCTGATGTCGCACCACGCCCCCAACCCCGCGAAGGAGTGACGCCATGGACCTTCCCCTGCATCCGGCTTTTTTTTCGCCGATAAATAGCACGATCGTTCGTTCTCAGGATGGCGCCCCCTTGGTGCCGGCCATGGGGGTGGAACCCCGGGGTGAGTCCTTCCGTCTGCGCGCCGCGGGCCCCGGCGACCGGGAAGGGGTGGCGGCCTTCCTGGCGCGCCTGGACCGGGAGACCCGCTACCTGCGTTACTGGTCCCACGCCGAGGCGGCCAACCTGGCCCTGCTCGACCGCCTGGACGCGGCGGACCATGCGGCGCGGGAGACCCTGCTGGCGGTGGTCCCCCGGCACGGCGGCGAGTGGATCGTCGGCCATGCCGAATGGGTGGCGGACGAGGTCTGCGCCGCCGGGGATGCCTCCTGCGGCGTGGAGGCGGGGCTCATGGTGGAGGGTGCCTGGCGCCGGCGCGGCATCGGCCGGGCGCTGCTCGGCGGGCTGGCCCGCCTCGCCGCCGCCGTGGGCTGGCGGCGCATGCACGGCGAGGTGCTCCATTCCAACGACCCGATGATGAAGCTGGCCCGCGGCTTCGGCTTCCGCACCGGGCGCAGCGGCGACCCGCGGACACTGCGGGTGGAGCTGACGCTCCCCACCCCGTGAATTGCGTGGCCCCCCACCCCCTGGCCCCCGCCCCGGGGGCGGGGGAACTCAACTGCTCGCTTTGCTCGCCTGTCACGGGGAGCTACGAGTCGGTCACGGTGCGGATTGCGGCTCCGCCGCGAGCCGCTTCGCCTTGGGGCGGCCCGGCGGCGAAGCTGCGTCGGGGAGCGTTGCGGTTTTCGTGGGAGCGCCGCCCCCGGCGCGATTGCGGCGCTTCCGGGCGCGCCCACGGGAAACGCCGACCCCGAGCCGTCCGGAAAGCACATCGGGATACGGCGCGCGGCAGGAAATGCCTTTCCTCCCGCGGCGCCCTCGCGCCCCTGCGGCCGGATCGTGCCTTTCCAGCGGCCATCGCAAGGGCATCGCGGCGAGGACGCCGCTCCCACTAAACCCTCCGCGCCTCTGCGGTGAGGCCTGGCCGCTTCAGAGCACCAGGCGGGTCAGCACCAGGACACCGCGACGCCCCGCGATGACGGCGAGATAACGGCGCTGGCGGGCCTGCTCGGACTTCAGTGCGGCCAGTTCGGCGACGATGGCCTTTTCCGGCTCCCGGTCCAGGGACTGGTGGATCAGGCGGGGCAGTCGCGGCAGCAGGACGGCCCACTGGGGCGCCTCCCGCTTCGCATGTTCGACCAGGCCGCGCCAGCCGATCTGCTCCTCC
>SSTA01000381.1 GCA_009469685.1 Azonexaceae bacterium
TGCGCATGCGCAACGGCCAGGGATTCTTGGCCGGTTCGCTGATCGGCACGCTGGGCGGTCTGATTGGCCTTGGCGGTGCCGAGTTTCGCCTGCCAGTGCTCGTCGGCATGTTCCGGCTCGGCACGCTGGAGGCCGTCATTCTCAACAAGGCCATGAGCCTGGTGGTGGTGGCGTCCGCTCTGCTGTTCCGGGGCAGCGCGATCTCGCCCACGCTCCTGATGGAGCACCTCGATGTCGTCGTCAACCTGCTCGCCGGCAGCCTGGTCGGCGCCTGGTGGGCCGCAGGCCACGCCATGAAGCTACCTCGGCACTGGCTCAACCGCATCATCATGGTGTTGCTGATGGGCCTGGCGCTGGTGATGCTGGCGGAAGCCTGGGCAGGCAACCATGGAGGCGGCACGCCGCTGTTCGAGGCCGGCCCGCTGCGCATCGTTGCGGGGGTCATTGCCGGCCTGGGGATCGGGATCGTTGCCGCTTTGCTGGGCGTGGCCGGTGGCGAGCTGCTGATCCCGGCCATCGTGCTGCTCTACGGCCTGGACATCAAGATCGCGGGCAGCCTCTCGCTGATGGTGAGCCTGCCCACCATGATCGTCGGCTTTGCCCGCTACACCAGTTCCGACGCCTTCGACGTGCTGCGCAAGGAACGGCCGTTGGGGGTGTGGATGGCGATCGGCTCGATCCTCGGCGCAGCCCTGGGCGGCGTGCTGCTGGGCCTCGTGCCGACCCGGCTGCTGCTGGCCCTGCTCGGCGTGGTTCTGCTTATTTCGGCCATCAAGACGTTCAAGCATGCGCATTGACGGGAGGGTGTTCGCATGCTGACGGACAGTGATCTGCAGGCCATATGGCTGACTGTGCGCCTGGCGAGCATCGTGACCCTGATTCTGCTCGTGGTGGGTACGCCCATCGCCTGGTGGCTGGCGCGCACCAAGGTCTGGTGGAAGGGAACGATCGGCGCGGTGGTCGCGTTGCCGTTGGTGTTGCCGCCCTCGGTGCTGGGCTTCTACCTGCTGCTGACGCTGGGACCGCACGGGCCGATCGGGCAACTGACCCAGGCGCTGGGCATCGGGCCGTTGCCGTTCACCTTCTGGGGCCTGGTTGTTGCCTCGGTGTTCTACTCGTTGCCCTTCATGGTGCAGCCATTGCAGACCGCCTTCGAGGCGGTGGGCGAGCGGCCCCTGGAAGTGGCCGCCACCTTGCGGGCTTCACCGCTCGATGCGTTCTTCACGGTGGCGGTGCCGTTGGCTGCGCCGGGCTTCCTGACCGCCGCGATCCTGACCTTCGCCCATACGGTGGGCGAGTTCGGCGTGGTGCTGATGATCGGCGGCAACCTGCCCGGCATCACGCGCGTGGTGTCCGTGCAGATTTACGACCATGTGGAGGCCTTGGAATATGCCAGTGCGCATCGCCTGGCAGCGGTGATGCTGATCTTCTCCTTCCTTGTGCTGCTGATCCTGTACGCATGGCGTCCGCGCCCGAGAAATGGGGGCTGACGCGATGGGTATTCAAGCGTGCTTCCGGCTCGACTGGCCGGGGTTCTCGCTCGATGTGGACCTGACCCTGCCCACTCGGGGCGTTACGGCCCTGTTCGGGCATTCCGGTTCTGGCAAGACGACGCTGCTGCGCTGTATCGCCGGGCTGGAACGTGCGCCGCAAGGTCGGCTCATCGTCAACGGCGAGGTGTGGCAGGACGAGCAGCGCTGGGTGCCGACGTACAAGCGGCCGATCGGCTACGTGTTTCAGGAACCCAGCCTGTTTTCGCATCTGTCTGTCATAAGCAATCTGCGCTACGGCCTCAAGCGCATGTCGGACGAGCAGCGGGTCAGCCTGGACCAGGCCATCGATCTGCTGGGCATCGGCCATCTGCTCGACCGTAAGCCGGATCGGCTGTCGGGCGGTGAACGGCAGCGGGTCGGCATGGCACGGGCATTGGCCGTCAGCCCGCGTCTGCTGCTGATGGACGAACCGCTCGCCGCGCTGGATTTGAAGCGCAAGCAGGAAATCCTGCCCTACCTCGAACGCCTGCATGACGAGCTGGATATCCCGGTGCTCTACGTCAGCCACTCGCCGGATGAAGTGGCTCGGCTGGCTGACTACCTAGTAGCGATGGAGGACGGTCGGGTACTGGCGAGCGGCCCCTTGGCCGACACGCTGGCGCGGCTCGATCTGCCGATTCGGCTGGGCGAGGATGCCGGGGCCGTTCTTGATGCAACCGTCGCAGAGGTGGACAAGGACTGGCACCTCGTGCGGGTGGACTTTTCGGGAGGCAGCTTGTGGGCGAGAGATTCCGGGCTGGCGGTTGGTCGTCGCGTGCGTGTGCGCGTCTTGGCGCGGGACGTGAGTCTGGCCGAGCAGCCAGGGACCAGCAGCATTCAGAACGTGCTCCGCGGTCGCGTTGATGCGGTGGGTGACGATGTGCATCCGGGAGTGGCGCTTGTGCGCGTCCTAGTAGGCGATACCGTCCTTCTGTCCAGGTTGACGAAGCGGGCCGCTGCATCCCTGGGCGTCAAACCTGGGCTCGAACTTTGGGTACAGGTGAAGTCGGTAGCGTTGATGGAATAAGCAGAACTGGCATGGCTCTGTACCCGAAACAGAGCAGAGCCAGGACCTCTTTCCCATCATCGAAGGAGAAAGCGAGGCGCAGCGCAATCCGCATGACATGGACGCAGGAGCGAACAGGAGGCCGCATTGGAAATTGGATTACCTTCAGCCAGCATCGCAGCTAGGAGCTTGGCATGGATCTCGACTTTTCAGTTGACGGCCTTGTGTATTTCGATTATTGTGGAAATACAGAAACAAGGAGCCTTCATGCCCAAGCCCGATGACACCGACGAGGTGGTGAAGTTCGCCGACATGCTGTCCGCAATGGGGACCGAGCCCAGGCTGCGGATCATCCGCCTGCTGCTGAGCGCCCATCCTGATGGCCTCATCGTCAGCGACATCGCCAGTGAGTTGGAAATTTCTGGCTCTACGCTGTCGCACCACCTTGAGAAGCTCAAGAACGAGCAACTGATCAAGGTCCGTCGCGAGGGCACCTTCCTCTGGTACTCGGCCAACACGGATTCCTTGCAGGAACTACTGAGCTTTTTGTACGCCGAGTGCTGCACCCGCAACCGCGCCATTGAACCGCAGGCCATCGTCTGCTGCAGTTAACCACCCCCAGGAGCTGATCATGAGCACCACGAGCGATGTGAAGGAAATTGTCAAGGCACGCTACGGCGAAGCCGCGAGCCGTGTCACCCAAGGCACCACCCAGTCCTGCTGTGGCAGCGCATCCGCGAGCATTGGTGGAGCCGACCCCATCACCTCGAACCTGTACGACGCCCTGCAGGCCGGCGAAGTGCCAGAGAAGGCGCTGCTGGCCTCCCTGGGTTGTGGCAACCCCACGGCGCTGGCCGAACTCAAGGCCGGCGAGACCGTGCTGGACTTGGGCTCGGGCGGCGGCATTGATGTGCTGCTGTCCGCCAAGCGCGTCGGCCCGACCGGCATGGCCTTTGGCCTTGACATGACTGACCAGATGCTGGTCCTGGCTGAAGAGAACAAACGCAAGAGTGGACTTACCAACGTCCACTTCCTCAAGGGCGAGATCGAGGCCATCCCGCTGCCCGCCAACTCGGTCGACGTGATCATTTCCAACTGCGTCATCAACCTCTCCGGCGACAAGGACCGGGTGCTCAAGGAAGCCTTCAGGGTGCTCAAGCCCGGTGGCCGTTTCGCGGTCTCCGATGTGGTGGTCCGTGGCGAAGTGCCGGCGGCGCTGCGCAAGAGCATGGAGCTTTGGGTCGGCTGCGTCGCAGGTGCCCTCTCTGACCAGGACTACCTGGCCAAGCTCACCGCCGCGGGCTTCGAGAACCCCGACATCGAGGTGACACGGGTCTACTCCGTCGACGACGCGCGAGACTTTCTGTCGAGCCAGACCCATGACCTGCAGCAACTGGCCCAGCAGGTGGACGGCAAGTTCGTCAGCGGTTTCATACGGGCCACCAAGCCTGTTACCTCCGCGACCACACTGCAACCCACCCCAACTGCATCAGCCAGTTCGGCGCCGCGCAACTGCTGCGGCCCGTCCTGCTGCAACTGACGTTTCCTGCCCGGACTGACGCGAAGCGAATCTGCACCCTAAACAGAGCAGAGCCAGAACCTCTTTCCCATCATCGAAGGAGAAAGCGAGGCGCAATCCGCATGAGGTGGACGCAGGCCGAGAACGAGACGAACAGGAGGCCGCATTGGAACTCAGACTACTGCGCTATTTCGTTGCGGTCGCGGAAGAACTGCATTTCGCGCGTGCGGCCGAGCGCCTTGGCGTCGAGCAATCGCCTGTGTCGCGCGCAATGCGCAATCTCGAAGCCACGCTCGGCGTGCAGTTGTTCGACCGCAGTGCGCACCAGACGCGACTGACCTGGGCCGGTCAAGTGTTCCTCGGTGAGTGCCGGCGCGTGCTGGCCACCGTGGAGCAGGCGGTGAGTGCCGCAAAGGCGGCGGCGCAGGGCTATCAGGGTTATCTGCGCATCGCCATCTGCGACAGCTTGGCGCAGCCCCACATTGCCACCTTGCTGGCGCGCAGCCGCGAGGAAGAACCGGAACTGGAGATTCGCGTCTTCGAGCTGCCTTTCGCGCAGCAGCTCAAGGGCCTGCACAACGATCTGCTGGACATCGGCTTTGCGCTCTCGGATGCGGTGAATGATGGCCTCGTCGCCGTGCCTGTTTGGACCGATCCGCTATCAGTAATCGTGCCCGTGCGCCACCCCTTGCTTGTGCATGCGGAAGTGCCGCTGGAGGAAGCCTTGAAGTTTCCGCTGGTGCTGTGCCATCCCGACGCGGGATCGGGCTGCCACCATCAGATCCAGGCAGTGCTTCAAGGTGCGTCCAAGCCGCTCAAGCTGGTAGATCAGGTGACGAGCTTAGGCGTGATGCTGACTCTGGTCGGTGCCGGTTACGGCATCGGTTTCGCCATTGCTTCGCAGGTGCAGACCCTGAACCGCCCCGACATAACCGTCCGCCCCTTGGCCGGTACGCCACCCATGCTGTCCACCTACCTGCTGCGCCGCGGCGCCGAACCCTCTGAACCCATGAGGCGGTTCCTGCAGCGCGCACACGAGGAGTTCCTGCTAAAAGGAGATGAGCCGGCCTCGTGACGTTGAGCGCTGGGGTACATTGGCTATTGCTGGCTGTCCATGGCTCGCACTGGACTTGCTCGGAGCGCGCGTTGACCAAGCGTGGTTTTTCAGTCCA
>SSTA01000382.1 GCA_009469685.1 Azonexaceae bacterium
GATGTAGAATCGCCGCGCAAGGCGGGCGTCGTATAACGGCATTACCTCAGCTTCCCAAGCTGATGAAGAGGGTTCGACTCCCTTCGCCCGCTCCAGAAATTCCCAGCGCAAAGGGCAAAGGGCAAAATGAATGTCCAGCCCGACCGGCATCGGGTTACGGGGCGCCCTAGCCACCCTGATTCTGTCCGCCCGATCCTTCTCGACGCACTCACGAAATGCTCGCCGGCGTGGACGGCGAGGCTGGGGTGCCCGTCGATAATTCGTATAAGCTCCCCGGGCGCGTTCCCGCAGCGCGACCAGATCGGCGTAAATCTCGGTGGCGGACGCCGTCATTGGCATCCAGAGTCCGCCGGCAACGATGAACGCAGCGATCCTTGCTGGCATTGCGCATCGCGGCTGGGATTGCGTCGTGGCTGACATGGCGTTCACCGGGGCATCTCTCGAGACATGGACGGGCGAAGCTGGCCGGAGTTCCCGCGCCGGCCCGGTCGTGGCAAATACGCGCGGCGAAATGGAGCGGGCGAAGGGAGTCGAACCCTCTTCATCAGCTTGGGAAGCTGAGGTAATGCCGTTATACGACGCCCGCTTTGGGCGCCGATTCTACATCAGCACGATATCGAACTGCTCCTGGGTGTAGCTGCTCTCGGCCTGCAGGGAAATCGGCCGGCCGACAAAATCGGAGAGCATCGCCAGGGCCTGCGATTCCTCGTCGAGGAACAGGTCGGTGACCACCGGCGCCGCCAGCACGCGCATCTCGCGGGAATTGAACTGGCGCGCCTCCCTCAACAGCTCGCGCAGGATCTCGTAGCACACGGTACGCGCGGTCTTTACCTCACCGCGCCCGCCGCAGGTCGGGCAGGGTTCGCACAGCACATGGGCCAGGCTTTCGCGGGTGCGCTTGCGCGTCATCTCGACCAGCCCGAGCTGGGTGAACCCATTCACCGTGATCCGCGTGTGATCGCGCGCCAGCGCGCGGTTGAACTCGCTGAGGACGGCGGTGCGGTGCTCCTCGGTGTCCATGTCGATGAAATCGACGATGATGATGCCGCCCAGGTTGCGCAGCCTCAACTGGCGCGCAATGGTCTGCGCGGCCTCGAGGTTGGTCTTGAAGATCGTCTCGTCGAAGTTGCGCGCGCCGACGTAGCCGCCGGTGTTGACGTCCACCGTGGTCATCGCCTCGGTCTGGTCGATGATCAGGTAACCGCCTGACTTCAGGTCGACGCGGCGCGCCAGCGCCTTCTCGATCTCGTCCTCGACGCCATGCAGGTCGAACAAGGGCCGCTCGCCGGTGTAATGCGCCAGACGGTCGGCCACCTGCGGCACGTACTCGTGCGCGAATGCCGTCATCTTCTGGAAGTTTTCCCGCGAATCGATCACCACCTCGGTGGTTTCCTTGGTCACCAGGTCGCGCAGCACACGCTGCGCCAGGGTCAGGTCGTGATGGAGCTGAAACGGCGGCTGGGCACCCTGCGCGCGTTGCTGGATTTCCTGCCAGATGCGCCGCAAGTAGCCGATGTCCGCGGCGAGTTCTTCCTCGCTGGCGTCTTCCGCCACCGTGCGCACGATGTAGCCGCCGTTGCCCTCGCCCGCCAGACCCTGGATGCACGCCCGCAGCTTTTCGCGCTCGGCTTCCTGCCCGATGCGCTGCGAAATCCCGACATGCTTTTCCTGCGGCAGGTGCACCAGCAGGCGGCCGGCGATGGAAATCTGCGTGGTGAGCCGGGCGCCCTTGGTGCCGATCGGGTCCTTCAGCACCTGCACCATCAGCGACTGGCCCTCGTTGAGGATCTTCTCGATCGGTCGCAGCGCTTCGCCGTTGCCGCGCTCGGTCCAGATGTCGGCGACGTGCAGGAAGGCCGTGCGTTCGCGGCCGATCTCGACGAAGGCGGACTGCATGCCGGGAAGCACGCGCACCACCTTGCCGAGGAAGATGTTGCCGACGATGCCGCGGCTGGCGGTGCGCTCGATGTGCAGTTCCTGCACCACGCCTTGCTGCATCAGCGCGACGCGCGTTTCCTGCGGCGTGAAGTTGATCAGGTA
>SSTA01000008.1 GCA_009469685.1 Azonexaceae bacterium
GGCGCCGACTACGGCCGGGTGCTGGTGGGCATGCAGGTGCCGCCGGGGGAAATGGGACAGTTCAGGGACTTCCTCAAGAACCTCGGCTACGCCCACTGGGACGAAAGCAAGAACCCGGCGTACAAGCTGTTTCTGGGTTGAGCGGGGGCGGGTCGGGAAGCGCGAGGAGCCGAACCTCAAGCGCTGTTCCAAATCCAGCATATTCCTTTAACATGGGCTGCCTGCAACAACCCTTTCCCGAGGAGATTCCCATGCCACCCAATCCCGCCGTCTGGTTCGAAATCTACGTGCAAGACATGGCTCGCGCCAAGGCCTTCTACGAGGCGGTCTTCCAGTGTTCCCTCAGCCCGCTGGGCAACCCGGACGCGGAGTCCCTCCCGGGCATGGAAATGCTGGCGTTCCCATCGTCCATGGAGCACTACGGCGCCGCCGGAACCCTGGTCAAGATGCCGGGCTGCCCCTCCGGTGGGAGCGGAACCCTGGTCTATTTCGGCTGCGCCGACTGCGGCGTCGAGGCGGCACGGGCGGCGGCCCACGGCGGCCGCATCTTCAAGGACAAGATGGCCATCGGCCCCCACGGCTTCATCGCCCTGGTGCACGACACCGAGGGCAATCTGATCGGTCTGCATTCGATGGCGTGATCCCAGGCAATCGGGCTCCACCGCCGGCTCCGACTCGCCTAGAATGTTGCATTCATTTCCGGAGCACCCCATGAAGATCGCCCAAGACGTCACCCAACTGGTCGGCAATACGCCGCTCGTCAAACTCAACCGCGTCACCGCCGGCTGCGGCGCCACCGTCGCCGCGAAGCTGGAGTTCTTCAACCCCGGCCATAGCGTCAAGGACCGCATTGCCGTTTCCATGCTCGACGCTGCCCAGGCAGCCGGCAAGATCGGCCCTGAAACGGTGGTCCTGGAACCGACCTCCGGCAATACCGGGATCGGCCTCGCGATGGTCTGCGCCGCACGCGGCATCAAGTGCGCCTTCGTCATGCCGGAAACGATGAGCCGCGAGCGCCGTCTCTTGCTCAAGGCCTACGGCGCCGATCTGATCCTTACCCCCGGACCGGAAGGCATGGGCGGGGCCATCGCCAAGGCCAAATCCCTGGCCGAGGGCGACGCCCGTTACTTCATTCCCCAGCAATTCGAAAATCCTGCCAATCCCGAGGTCCATCGCAATACCACCGCCGAGGAGGTTTGGCGGGATACTGACGGACAGGTCGACATCTTCGTTTCCGGTGTCGGCACCGGAGGCACAGTGACCGGGGTGGGCGAGGTGCTCAAGGCCCGCAAGCCGGGAGTCCAGATCGTCGCCGTCGAACCGGATGCCTCCCCGGTGCTTTCTGGCGGCCAGAAGGGGCCCCACCCCATCCAGGGCATCGGCGCCGGATTCGTTCCGGCCATCCTCAACACCGCAATCTACGATGAGGTCATCCGGGTCAAGAATGACGACGCCTTCGCCATCGCCCGCCGCATGGCCACCGAAGAAGGCCTTTTGGTCGGCATCTCCTCCGGCGCCGCGACCTGGGCAGCCCTAGAACTCGCCCGGCGACCCGAAAACGCAGGCAAGTTGATCGTGGTGGTCATTCCTTCGTTCGGCGAACGTTACTTGTCGACCGCACTCTTCCAGCACATCGAAGTTTGAGCCAGTTCGACCGGGCGCCCGACCGTCGCGGATCGGACTCCACCAAATGGGGCCGCTACGCGGGCCGCGACGTCCTTCCCCTGTGGGTGGCGGACATGGATTTCGCCGCTCCTCCGGCCGTCATCGAAGCCCTGCGGGAGCGGGTTGACCATGGCGTCTTCGGCTACCCGGCACCCTGGCCGTCTTTGGTTGAGGCGGTCCTCGAATACCTCGAAACCCATTACGGCTGGAAAGTCCGGGCCGACTGGCTGGTCTGGCTTCCCGGCCTGGTGACGGGGCTCAACGGGGCATGCCGAATGGTAGACGGCCGCGTACTCACGGCTACGCCGATCTATCCGCCCTTCCTGACCGCCCCGCACCATTCGGGCCGCACCCTCGCCCGGGTCGAACTTGCCCTGGACCGGGGCCGCTGGGTTTGGGACTGGGAGGCGCTGGAGGCCACCGTGACGCCGGATACCCGGCTTCTCCTGCTTTGTCACCCCCACAACCCCGTAGGTCGCTGTTGGGACGATTGCGAACTGGAAGCCTTGGCACGCTTCGCCGCACGCAACGATCTGGTGGTCTGTTCCGACGAAGTCCACTGTGATCTGATTCTCGACCGGGATCGCCGCCATCGGCCCTACGCCACCCTCGACACCGATGCCGCCGCGCGCAGCATCACCCTCATGGCCCCGTCCAAGACCTACAACATCCCCGGATTGGGTTGCGCTTTCGCCGTGATCCCCGATTCCGGCCTGCGCCGGAGATACCGCGAGGCAACTGCAGGCATCGTTCCCCACGTCAACGTCTTCGGTCTGGTGGCCTGCGAAGCGGCGCTCCGCCACGGCGCCGAGTGGCGCCGGGATTTGCTCGCCTATCTTGCCGGCAACCGGGATTGCGTCCAGGCGGCGGTCGCCAGCCTTCCCCGACTGTCGATGGCTCCGGTCGAAGCGACTTATCTCGCCTGGATCGACGCCCGGGGCCTCGGTGTCGATCGGCCTGCGGCCTACCTCGAGAACCACGGAATAGGGCTTTCAGAGGGCGCCGACTTCGGCGCCCCTGGCTGGGTGCGGCTCAATTTCGGCTGCACCCGCGCCACCCTGGAAGCCGCCCTCGCCCGACTGGCGGCCGGATGCTCGGGGTGAGCGATTACGGCATCACCCTCATCGCCTTGCTGGTAGCCCTGGCCGCTCAATCCCTGGCGACCGGCGTCGCCTTCGAGTGCGCTCTGCGACGCCCCCTCCGCTTGGGGTGGCTGGCCCTCGCCCTGGCTGCCTTCCTCATCGCCCTGGA
>SSTA01000073.1 GCA_009469685.1 Azonexaceae bacterium
ACCGAGGCGCTCGAAGAAGTTTTCAAGCAGCAACCCAAGCTGTCCTACGGGCTACTGCGCTTGGTGAACTCCGCCGCCATCGCACCCCGTTCCCCGATCACCAGTTTCGGCCAGGCGATCAATCTCCTGGGACGGCGGCAGCTCCAGCGCTGGCTGCAACTGCTGGTCTATGCCGATAGCGGCAATGGCGCCGCGCCCAATCCCCTGCTTCTCCTGGCGGCTCGCCGGGGCCGTCTGATGGAGATTCTGAGCGGCCGCATTCCCGCCATTCCCGAGGTCGAGAGCACCGCCGACGCCGCATTCATGGCCGGGACCTTCTCCCTGCTACCGGTACTGCTCAACCTCTCGATGACCGAAATCCTGCCCCAACTTCCCCTGCCGCAGCCGGTCGCCGATGCCCTGACCCACCACGGCGGTGCGCTCGGCAAACTGCTCAAGATTGCCGATTCCGCCGATCACGGCGAGCTCGCCCTGGCCGGATCGCTGGTGCGGGAGCATGCCATTTCCCCGGACACCTTTGTCAGCGATCAGATCGAAGCGTTGACCTGGGCGGCGAAAATCCGCTCGGTCGCCGCCTGACAGTCCGGCTGGAGGACTAGCGACCCCTGAGGTAGGGGTTGTAGCGGCGTTCGTCACCGAGGGTGGACATGGGGCCGTGGCCAGGAATGAATTCGACGTCGTCCCCGAGCGGAAGCAGTTTGGCTCGAATGGAGTGGATCAAGGCGTCGTAGTCCCCGCGGGGAAAATCGGTACGGCCGATCGATCCCTGGAACAGCACGTCCCCCACCTGGAGAAGCTTGCTCGGGCGATGGAAGAAGACCACGTGACCCGGGGTATGCCCGGGGCAATGAAGCACTTCCAGTTCGACTTCGCCGAAACGGACCGTATCCCCTTCCTCCAGCCACCGGTTGGGCACAAACGAACGCACTCCGGGAAATCCAAACATGCGGCTTTGCTCCGCCATGCCCTGGATCCAGAACTGGTCCTCGCGCTGCGGGCCCTCCACCGGCACCCCCGTTTTCTCGGCCAGTGCGGCAACGCCTCCGGCATGGTCGATGTGGCCGTGGGTAACGAGAATCAGGGCCAGGGAGAGGCGCTGCTCGGTGAGGAGTCGCTCGATGCGTTCGATATCGCCCCCCGGATCGATGACCGCCGCCAGCCGCGTCTTCTCGCACCAGAACACCGAGCAGTTCTGCTCGAATGGAGTCACCGGGATGATGGCGTAGCGCATGGCGGCTGGCAGGCGAAGAAGATTCTCCATTATCGCACGGCAGCGGGGCTTGCTCTGCCTCAACGCCCTGCTACACTGCCGGAACGACCCCAGGCCCGGCCTTTTCACGGATATCCGCCCATGCTCGACCACCCGCTTCAGGACATCGACGCTTGGTTGTTGCTCTTCTCCAACAACAGCCTGCCTGTGCTCCGCCAGACCCGGCGGCAGATCGAGGAAATGCGGACCGACCTGGATTCCGTCGACGGCCGTAAACTCGCCAAGGTCGTCTTGCAGGATCCCATCATGACCGTCCGCGTCCTGGCCTACATCCAGCCGCTTGCGGGCAGAGCCCTACACCGGGACATCACGACCATTGCCGGTGCGGTGCTCATGGCCGGGATCGAGCCCTTCTTCAATCGCTTCCACGAAATGCCCACCATCGAGGGCATGCTCAAGGACGAAGATCCCCAGGCACTGCTCGCCGTATTGCAGACCATACGCCGCGCCCAGCGGGCGGCGGACTACGCGGACAGCTGGGCGCACTGGCGCCACGACAAGAACCCCGAAGAAGTGCGCATCGCCGCTCTGCTGCACGATCTGGCCGAAATTCTCGTCGGCTGTTTCGCGCCCAAGCTGCTGCTCCGCATGCGGGCGGCGCAAGCGGCGCAGCCGGGACTGCGTAGCGCCGCGATCCAGGCCGAAGTCCTGGGTTTCACCTTCCTCGACATCCAGATGGCCCTCTGCGGCGTCTGGCACCTGCCGGAACTGCTGCGGGAACTCATCGACGATGAAAATTCGGAGCAATTGCGGGTCAGGAACGTCACTTTGGCTGTGCGGCTTGCCCGGCATTCAGCGAAGGGCTGGACCGACCCCGCCCTTCCCGACGACTTGAAGGAAATTGCCGAACTCGTCCATCTCACTCCCGAGGCGCTCGCCCACAGATTGGGCATCGAGCAGGACGAAAAGCGCGATCAGCCGCAGTAGCGCAGGTTGACCCAGTTGAGCAGCAATTCCGGCGACTGATAGGCGACAAAAACCGCGGCAAGAACCAGGGCCGCCGCAGCAACGACCGCCCCCAGCAGGAAACCCTTCAAGACAGGCTTCATCGGCATCCCCCGGAACAGGCTGGTCCGCTCTTCATGACCCTTCGACGCCGCCTCGGGATTCCAGGTTCTCCCAGCGTTCCAGCAACTGCAGCAATTCGTCGTCGATAGCCGCCAGGCGGGCCGCTGCGGCCTGGGCCGCGGCCGGGTCGCGGCGATAGATCTCGGGATCCTCCAGGCGGCCCGCCGCCGATTTCTGCTCCGCCTCCAGACTTGCGATACGTTCGGGCAGCGATTCCAGCTCCCGCTGTTCCTTCCACGATAGCTTGTTGCCCCGCTCCCGCGCGGGTGCCGGCTTCGCGGTGGCAGGTGGCTCCCGTCGGGGGGCCGGCGATTCGGCTGGGCGAGCGGCGGACTGGCTGACCCAATCGGAGTAGCCGCCGACAAACTCCCGCCAGCGTCCTTCACCCTCGGCGACTATCGTCTGGGTGACCACGTTGTCGAGAAAGACCCGGTCGTGGCTGACCAGGAAGAGAGTCCCGTCGTAGTCCTGCAGGAGTTGCTCGAGCAACTCCAGGGTCTCGATGTCGAGGTCGTTGGTGGGCTCATCGAGGACCAAGACATTGGCGGGTCGGGCGAACAGCCTGGCGAGCAGCAGGCGATTGCGCTCCCCGCCGGACAAGGATTTCACCGGTGACCGCGCCCGCTCCGGAGCAAACAGAAAATCCTCCAGATAACCGATCACATGCTTGCGCGCACCGCCTACCTCCACGTAGTCCGACCCCGGAGAGATGACGTCGGCGAGGGTCGCCTCCGGATCGAGCTGACTGCGGAACTGGTCGAAATACGCCACTTCCAGCTTTGTGCCCCGGCGCAAGTGGCCGGAATCCGGGGCCAACTCGCCCAGGATGAGTCGCAGCAGGGTCGTCTTGCCGACCCCGTTCGGTCCGATCAGGCCCACTTTGTCGCCTCGCAGCAGGCGGCAGGAAAATTCCCGTACCACCGGCGGACCACCGTATCCCTTGCTCACCTCCTCCAGCTCCGCCACCAGCTGGCCGCTGCGTTCGCCGCTCTCGACGCGCAGGGAAACCTGGCCCAGGCGCTCACGGCGCGCGGCGCGCTCAGCCCGCAGGCGGTCCAGCCGCTGCACCCGGAACACCGCCCGGGTACGGCGAGCCTCGACTCCCTTGCGGATCCAGACTTCCTCCTCCTTCAGGAGCTTGTCGGCACGGGCGTTGGCCAGGGCCTCCTCGTGCAATTCGCGCTCCTTGCGCTCGCCGTATTGGGCAAAACTACCGGGATAACTCGCCAAGCGCCCCCGGTCCAATTCGACGATACGGGTGCAGACCCGGTCGAGAAAACGGCGGTCGTGGGTGATGAACAGGAGCGTCATCCGCGACTCGACGAGCATCTCCTCCAGCCAGGCGATGGCGTCGATGTCCAGATGGTTGGTGGGTTCGTCCAGGAGGAGCACTTCCGGTGCCGAAACCAGCGCACGGGCCAGCGCCAGGCGCTTCTTCTGCCCGCCGGAGAGGGTGGCGACCGACGCGTCGGCCTCCAGCTTGAAACGGGCCACCGCCCGCTCCGCCTGCGCTTCGATGGTCCAGGCACCCCGCGCCTCCAGGGCGTGCTGAAGTTCATCCAAGCGGGCCAGCAGCGTCTCGGCGGGCTCCTCCCCATCCGCCAGCCGGTGGGACACGGCATGGTAGGCGGCCAACAACTCCGACGTTTCGCCCAGGCCCGCCACCACCGCCTCGAATACGGTCGAACCGGGCGGAAACTCCGGCTCCTGGGAGACATAGGCCACCCGCAGCCCGGGCTGGACCCAGACCTCGCCGTCGTCCAGTCGCCCGCGCCCATTGCCCGCCGCCAACGCCGCCAGCAGGGAAGACTTGCCGGTGCCGTTGCGTCCGATGAGCGCCACGCGCTCTCCGGGATCGAGCTGGAAATCGGCCTGGTCGAGGAGCGGCACGTGGCCGAAGGCGAGGCAGGCGCCGGAAAGCTTCAGGAGGGGCATGACAAGGCCGGACGAAGGTGGACAAGGAGACCGCCGCCATTCTACCGGCTGGCACCGGCCAAATTGGCGCGGGTATGGGCCAGCGGCTACAATACGCCCCCCGCTCCTCGTAGTTCAATGGATAGAACGGCCGCCTCCTAAGCGGCAAATACAGGTTCGATTCCTGTCGAGGGGACCAGGCTAACGGGAGTCGTCGATCGCTCCAAGTTCAATGACAGTTGACTATCCCGTGCAGCCCTGTAGCCTGTCGTAATGGCCGGACGAAGCGCCCTTCGGAGCGTTTCCTGGGGCATAGAAACCCGTGGCGAGGTGGCGGATGAGCGAAGAAATCCTGGGCGACCAGTACAAGACCTACATGCACAATCTCCTCAAGGCGATGGTGCAGCACGGCGGTTCCGATCTGTTCATCGCCCGGGATTTTTCGCCGACGATGAAGGTGCACGGCACCATGAAGGCGCTCTCCACCCAGAAGCTGACCGCCGATGTCGCCAAGTGCCTGGCGCTCACCATGATGAACCGCACCCAGCGGGAAGAGTTCGACCGGGAACTGGAGTGCAATTTTGCCATTTCCCTGCCCGGCGTCGCGCGCTTCCGGGTCAATGTCTTCCAGCAGCAGGCTTCGGTCAGCATGGTGATCCGCACCATCACCAGCGAAATCCCCAATTTCGAAAAACTCGGTCTGCCCGCGGTGCTCAAAGAGGTCATCACCGCCAAGCGCGGCCTGGTTCTGGTGGTTGGCGGAACCGGGTCGGGCAAATCCACGACCATGGCGGCGATGATAGACCACCGCAATTCGAGCGCCCCGGGCCACATCATCACCGTCGAGGATCCGGTGGAATACGTGCACGTTTCCAAGCAGTGTCTGGTCTCCCATCGGGAAGTGGGGATCGATACCCTGTCCTGGCACAACGCCCTCAAAAACACCCTGCGCCAGGCCCCGGACGTCATCCTGATCGGCGAAATCCGCGACCTGGAAACCATGGAGCACGCCCTGGCCTTCGCTGAAACCGGGCATCTGTGCATGGGCACCCTGCACGCCAACAACGCCAACCAGACCCTGGACCGGGTGGTCAATTTCTTCCCGGACGAACGCAAGCCCCAGGTGATGATGGATCTCGCCACCAATCTCAAGGCGGTGATCTCCCAACGCCTGATCCGTTCGCTGGACGGCAAGCGCAAGGCGGCAATCGAAATCCTGCTCAACACCCCGACGGTCGCCGAACTGCTCTCCAAAGGCCAGTCGGCGGCGATCAAGCCGGTGATGGACAAGAGTCGGGAATTGGGGATGCAGACTTTCGACCAGGCACTCTTCGACCTTTTCGACGCGGGTCACATCAGCTACGAGGAAGCGATCCGCAATGCCGACTCGACCAACGAGTTGCGTCTGGCGATCAAGCTCAAGAGCCGGCGTGGCGAGCCCTCGGGCAGCAGCGGCATGTCGCTCGCCATTGCCGAGGAGCAGCGCGAACCCGGTGAAGGCGAGGAAATCGCCCCGTCCTGACGGCGGCCAGGCCCAGCCCCGCGCCGCGGCTCTCAGTCCCCCGCGCGCAAGAGCTCGTCGGCTGCGGCAATCACCGCACCGCGCCGCGCATCGTCCAGGCCCGCCATCCGTTCGGCAAGCCATTCCAGGGAAGCCGCCGGAATCAATTTCTTGGCCGCCGCAAGATCGCTGGGCAAAGCCGGATTGTCCGGACCGGCGGCCAGATGCCGGGCGGTGTCGGCGCAAATCCGCGATAGGTTGGCCCGCGGATTGTCGACGCCGCGTATCAGTTGCTGCAGCAGGAGCGGCAGGTTCCAGATCATGGTGCATTTGAGGGTGAGCTGCTTGAAGACGAAGCCGCAGACGTCGTCCTGGGCGCGGGCGGAGCGCTCGGCACGGCCGGATTCCAAGGCTTCGACGACGGCCAGGGGCAACTCGGGAGCGAAGGCCCACAGGAGCAATTCGCCCATTTCCGAGAGCAGAGTGGCGAGAGCCACCTCCTCCGGCGAAATGTCTGAACGGGCGGCTCCCCATTGCTGCGCCAGCTGCGCGGCCAAGTGGGCGCGCGCTTCGCAGGCGGCAAGACCAAGGTTGGTCTCGTCGGTTTCCGGACTGCTGAGAAGCAGTTTGCGAAAACCGTCCACGCCCAATTGCATGACCGCCGCCAAGGTCGTGGTCGTCTCGTGACCCAGGCGCTGAGTGCGCCGCTTTTCGGCCTCCCGCAGGAGACGCAGGCAAAGGAACGGATCGGCGGAGGCGATGTCGGCCAGTTCCCGGGCCGAAAGGAATTCTCCCTGGACCTGCTCCAACGCCGCCAGCATGAACTTGGAGCGCGGCATACAGGGAAGTTCCTGGGCGCTCAGATAAGCCGCCCACTGATCGACACCCCAACGCATTTGATGAGGCTTCAGCATGGCTCAGTCCATGGCCTCATCACCCCAGGATCCGCGGCAAGCAATGCGCGCGGCAGGGGCACGAAGCTCCCGACGGGGCTGCAACAACTCGGGACATGCTCCCGGCGGCTCAAGCCACCGCCGGGCAATCGACCACCAGTACCGACATATCATCGTGAGCCTCCCGCCCAGCCAGATGGACCGTCAATGCCTCCCTGATCCTGTCACAGGGATCCGTTTCGATCCTGGCCAGCGCATGGACCAGGTTCTCTTCTCCGAAAGGCATCCCTGCGGCGTCTTCCGCTTCGATGACACCATCCGAGACTACAACCAGCTGCGTATCGCCCTCCCAGACGCAGGGCTCTGGGCTCCCGATCGCCGCTTTGTCGCTGGTAATTCCCAGGGGCAGGTTGCCGGAACGGAATCGCCGTTGGACCGCGCCCGTCTTCCCGACCTGCAATACGTCCGGCAGTCCGCCTATCCACACTTCCCCCTTGCCGGCCCGCTGGTCGATCCTGAGCAGGGTCGCGGCGACGAAACGCCCGGGGGGCAGGGAATTGCAAAGCAAGAAGTTGATCGATTCGATTAGCCCCACCAGAGGCAAGTTCTGCTCGACCAGCCGGTAGAACTCTTGCACGATGGGCAGGACGCTGACCGCAGCGGCCAGGCCGTGACCGGTCGCGTCGGCCAGCAGGGCGTAGAGCACGCCGGTCGGCGAGCGGGATCCGAGGACGAGGTCACCGGAAAACTGCGCGGCGGGCATGACCACGTAACGAATTCCCGAGCGTTCGACCAGATCGGCCCGTATCTGGCGTTCGAGAATGCTGCGGGCAAGCTCCGCTTCACGCTGGTGCTCATCGAAATAGGCCTTGAGGGCAGTGGCCTGCTGGGCAATCCTTTCCTGGTTGATCTTGCTCTCGGTAATATCGTGCAGGGTCTCGACTACCGCGGCCAAGGTGCCGGCTTCATTGAAGACCGGCCCGGCGTCGACGGACAGATAGCGCCGGTGGCCCATGCGCGGCATGGTGCACCAGTTTTCGGCATGGACGCCGAAAGCCGGGGTGCGGGGATCGTCGTGGGTCGTATAGAGCCGGTCGATGGCGGGATAGTCGCCGGTAGCCACCAGGTCGGCAAGGCAGGGCCGCGGCTTGTCGTAGAATGCCCGCCAGTGCTCCTTGGTTCCGAGCACCTCACCGGCCCGCACGCCGGTCAGGCGTTCGCAGGCGCGATTCCACACGATGACCCGGCCCTCGCGGTCGAGGAC
>SSTA01000383.1 GCA_009469685.1 Azonexaceae bacterium
AAGTGGTGATGCTCGAGAATTCCCGCTGCAACAAGGGCGAGAAGAAGTCCAACGACGAGCTCGCCCAGAAGATGGCCGCCCTGTGCGACGTCTGGGTGCATGACGCCTTCGGCACCGCACACCGCGCCGAGGCCACCACCTACGGCATGGGCAAGTACGCCAAGATCGCCTGCGCCGGTCCCTGCGTCGCCTCCGAACTGGAAGCCCTGACCAAGGCCCTGGCCCAGCCGGCCCGGCCCCTGGTCGCCATCGTCGGCGGCTCCAAGGTATCCACCAAGCTCACCGTCCTCGAATCCCTCTCTGCCAAGGTGGACCAGCTGGTGGTCGGCGGCGGCATCGCCAACACCTTCCTTCTGGCAAGCGGCAAGAAGATCGGCAAGTCCTTGGCCGAGCATGATCTGGTCGACCAGGCCAAGGCCATCCTGGCCAAGGTCAAGGTACCGCTGCCCACGGATGTGGTCGTCGCCAAGGAGTTTTCTGCTACCGCCCCGGCCACCATCAAGGCCATCGACGACGTCGCTGACGACGACCTGATCCTGGACATCGGCCCCGACTCCGCCAAAGCCCTTGCCGCCATCGTCGCCAATGCCGGCACCGTGGTGTGGAACGGCCCGGTCGGCGTCTTCGAGATGGAAGCCTTCGCCAACGGCACCAGGGTCCTGGCCGACGCCATCGCCACTTCCAAGGCGTTTTCGCTCGCCGGTGGCGGCGACACGGTCTCCGCCATCAACGTCTTCAAGATCCACGACAAGGTCGGCTACATCTCAACCGCCGGCGGCGCCTTCCTGGAATTCCTCGAAGGCAAGACCCTGCCGGCGGTGGAAATTCTGGCCCAACGCGCCCAGAACTGATCGCCGATGTTTCGCCGCCTCCGGCAGACCGCTTGCTTGCGCCCGTTTTCGGCGGGAGTCGGTCTGCTGGTGATCGTGGCGCTCGTGGCAGGCTGCGACAGGAAGGATGAGCGCTTCGCCGCGCAACCCGAGGCCGCCCCGGCGGTCGCTGCGGCGGTCCTGGCGCAGCCGCCCGCCCAGGCGCGCAAGATCGATGCCGCCAACGCGTCCGAACCCGGTGACGCCCGGCGGCTGATCGCCTATCGCCATTTTCTGATCCTCGAATTGAGCCGGGACGCCGTCGCACCGGCGCTACAGGCCAGCCAGGGCCGCTGCGCTCAGTTGGGAACGACGGCCTGCCAGATCGTCTCCGCGTCCCTGGTGGCGCCGACCAACGGTGCGCCGCCCCATGCGTCCCTGCAACTGCGCATCGCCCCCGACCAGTACGATGCCTTCCGCCAAGCTGCCCAACAGGGCGCCGACCTGATCGGCGACCGCACCGAAGCGGAAGACAAGACCGATACGGTCATCGACGTGGAAGCGCAGCTGCGCAACAAGTCCGCCTTGCGCGATCGCCTGCGCCAACTCGTCCAGTCCCAGGGCGCCAAGGTCGCCGACCTGGTCGAAATAGAGCGGCAATTGGCCAACGTCCAGGCGGAACTGGATTCCCTGGCCGGCCAGCGCAAATCCCTCGCCCTGGAAACCGAGAAGGTATTCGTCGCCATCGATTTCCAGGCCCGCCCGGAGCTGGGCACGCCCGGATTCTTCTCACCCATCGGCCGGGCTTTCGGCAATATGGGAACGGTGTTCTCGGAGAGCCTCGCCGCCCTGATCACCTTCGTCGCCGCCGTGCTGCCCTGGGCCGTCGTCGCTCTCATTCCCCTTTGGGGCCTGCGGCGGGCCTGGCGCCGCTGGCGCTCGACTCGCAACCCCTCCGGAGCCCGATGATCGTGCAGCGTTCCACAAAAATAGTCGCCACCCTGGGCCCCGCATCCAGCGAAGAAGCCGTACTACGCCGCATGGTCCTGGCCGGGGTCGATATCGTCCGCCTCAACTTTTCTCACGGCACTGCCGAGGATCACGCGGCCCGGGTCAGGTTGTTGCGCGCCATCACCAAGGACACCGGCCGCACCGTCGGCATCATGGCCGATCTGCAGGGACCCAAAATCCGCGTCGGCAAGTTCGAGCACGGCAAGGTGGAGCTGGTTGCCGGTGCCCCCTTCATCCTCGACGTGGCCTGCAAGCTGGGCAACGCCGAGCGGGTCGGC
>SSTA01000384.1 GCA_009469685.1 Azonexaceae bacterium
TGCGCTGCGCTGGGCAAGATTCCGCACTTCCGTCGCCACCACCGCAAAGCCCCGTCCTTGTTCCCCCGCACGCGCCGCTTCCACCGCCGCGTTGAGCGCCAGGATGTTGGTCTGGAAGGCGATCCCGTCGATCACCCCAATAATGTCCGCTATCTTGGCGCTCGACTGGTGGATCGAACTCATGGTCTGCACCACCTGGCCCACCACTTCGCCTCCCCGCACCGCCACTTCCTGCGCCGTCCCCGCCAGTTCGTTCGCCTGCCGCGCGTTGTCCGCGTTCTGCTTCACCGTGCTCGTCAGTTGCTCCATGCTCGACGCCGTCTCTTCCAGACTCGACGCCTGCTCTTCCGTCCGGCTCGACAAATCCTGATTGCCCGATGCAATCTCCTTCGCCGCCGTATTGATCGCCTCCGTCGCACCCTTGATCTGGCCTACGATGTCCTGCAGCCGAGTGACCGTTAGATTGGCGTCGTCCTTGAGCTGGCCGAAGGTCCCCGCATAGTCCGCCGCGATGGTCTGGGTGAGGTCGCCCTCGGCCACGGCGCCGAGAACCTTGGCGATGTCTTCCAGGCCGCGCTGGCTGGTTTCGAGCAGGCGATTGATGTCGTTGGCCAGGGTCAGGAAGAAACCCGCCTTGCCACTCGCGGCGATGCGCCGGGAAAAATCGCCATTGGCAGCTCCAGCAACGATGTCGGCGACCTCCTCCTCAACCGCCACCTCGGCGGTGCGGTCTACCCATTCGACTGCCGAACCGAGCCTCTGGCCGCGGTCATTGGTCACCGGGGTGACGGTGAGCAAGAAAGTTCGCCCGCCAACCTTGATGGTGGCCCGATGGCTGCCGGAGAGTTTGGCCAGCATGCCGCGCTGATGGGCCGGATTCTTGTGGAAGATATCGATGTTGGCCCCCAACAACCCCCCGCGGGAGAACTGCGGCAAGTCCTTGCGGATGTCATTTTCAGCCACCGCGAACATTTCGTGGATGGCCTTGTTCATGTAGATAATATTGTGACCATCATCGGCGATCATGACGTTGGTGGCCACGTTGTCCAGTCCGATGCGGATGCGCAGGTTTTCTTCGGATTCGCGCCGAGCTTCGGCGACATCGCAGCCGAGCTTGATCTGCATCGACTGCATGGCCTGAAGAACCTGGCCGATCTCGTCATTGCGGTCGAACTCGAAGCGGTTGTCGTACTTCCCGGCGGCAATGCTGCGGAAGGTATCGGTGATGACCGTCAGAGGCTTGCGGAGATTTCCGGCCAGGAGACGAACCAGGACGAAACCTATTGCCGCCGCGACCACAGCCACGGGCAGTGCCAAGCCCGGGATCACCGTGGCGAGGAACCCTGTGGCCAGCATGGCAGCAACCAGGAATCCGAAAATCAGATTGAGCTTCATGCCCATGGACAGGTCGCGTATCTTCGCCGCCATTCCCTCGCCGCCCGCTACCACGGCACCGCGGACTACCCGAAGATTGCCCTGGCGTTTCTCGACGAACTGGCGGTAGATGGCGCCCACCTTCTGGATGGTCGCAGCGTCCGCCTTGCGCCGTACGGACATGTAACCCGCCACCTGACCGTTTTCCCAGATGGGGGTTGCATTGGCCTCGACCCAATAGAAATCGCCATTCTTGCAGCGATTCTTCACGAAGCCGGTCCACGGCCGGTTCTCCTTGAGGGTGTCCCAGAGGTCCTGGAAGGCTTCCACCGGCATGTCGGGATGGCGCACGATATTGTGCGGTTCGCCAATCAGTTCTTTTTCCGAAAATCCGCTGATCTCCAGGAAGTCCCGATTGACATAGGTGATCCGCCCCTTGAGGTCGGTCTTGGAGACGATCAAGGTATCGTCCCGCAGCACAACTTCCTTATCGGTGACGGGCTGATTGTTGCGCATGGTCTCTCTCCTCGGAAGAAGGCTCGCCCTTTCGGAGCTCGCCGGCGGCGCCGGTTCTCAGTCGGCGGCGTCCATCAATTCCATGTCCCGGCTGGTCATCAGCTGGGCAATGTCGATCACGATGAGCATCCGGTTTTCTACCGTTGCCAACCCCAGGATGTACTTGGTGTCGAAGCTCGCCGAAAAATCGGGGGCCGGCCGGACTTGTTGGGGCGTCATCGAGATGACGTCGGAGACGCTGTCAACGACAGCACCGATGACCCGGTTGGCCACATTCAAGATGATGACGACCGTAAAGGGTGTGTATTCGACCTGAGCGAGGTTGAATTTGATGCGCAGATCAACGATGGGGACGATGATGCCCCGCAGATTGATGACCCCCTTGATGAAGGGCGGCGCATTGGCAATCAGGGTCGGTGGCTCGTAACCGCGGATTTCCTGCACCTTGAGGATATCGATGGCGTACTCCTCGCTTCCAAGGGTGAAGGTGAGGTACTCGCTGGCGACGAGGTCTTCGTCCGCAACCGCTGCCGTGCCGGCTTGGGTGATTTCCATGTCTCGCTCCTTCGGCTCTTCAGGCCGCCTTTGGCAAATTCGATTTGGCTCGGCCTGCTAGGGCCGATACGTCCAGGATCAAGGCCACGTGCCCGTCCCCCATGATGGTGGCGCCGGACACGCAGGGCACGCGGCGGTAGTTGGCTTCCAGGCTCTTGATCACCACCTGGTGCTGCCCAACCAGGGCATCGACGAAGAGGGCGGCCTTGCTGCCGTCGGCCTCCAGGATGACCATGATTCCCTGGGTGAAATCAGCTACCGCACCCTCCAGGTTAAAAAGCTCCCGCAGCACCACTACCGGCAGATACTCGCCGCGTACCTGAATCACCCGCGCCAGGTTGGAAAGGGTCTTGATGTCCCCCTCCTTCGGCTGCAGGGACTCGACGACCGAGGCGAGGGGCAGGATGTAGGTGTGGTCGCCCACCGCGACCGACATGCCGTCCAGGATCGCCAGGGTCAGCGGCAATCTCACCGTCATGCGGGTCCCGATCCCGGCCATCGATTCGATATCGACCCGACCACCCATGGCCTGGATGTTGCGGCGGACGACGTCCATTCCCACGCCGCGACCGGAAACATCGGTCACCTGATCCGCGGTGGAAAATCCCGCCTCGAAAATGAGATTGAAGACATCGCCGTCGCTCATCTGCTCGGAAACCTGGAGGCCGCGCTCACGGGCCTTGGCAAGGATCTTCTGGCGATTGAGGCCGGCCCCGTCGTCCCCCACTTCGATCACGATATTGCCCCCTTGGTGATAGGCCTTGAGGGTGATTGTTCCCACCGGGCTCTTGCCTGCGGCAACGCGTTTCTCCGGCGACTCGATCCCGTGGTCCAAGCTGTTGCGGATGAGATGGGTCAGGGGATCGGTAATGCGCTCGATGAGGCTCTTGTCGAGTTCCGTGGTCTCTCCGGAAGTCCGCAGCTCGACCTGCTTGCCCAGTTTTCCGGAGAGGTCCCGCACCACGCGGGGAAAGCGGGAGAACACGAAGGAAATGGGCAGCATGCGGATGGACATGACCGATTCCTGCAAATCCCGCGTGTTGCGTTCAAGCTGGGCCAATCCCGAGACCAGGCGCTCCGGCGCCGAATCCTGGAGCTGGATGGCGCACTGCTGCAGCATGGCCTGGGTGATGACCAGTTCGCCCACCAGGTTGATCAACTGGTCGACCTTTTCGACGCTTACCCGGATCGACGAGTCGCTGGCCGCCGGTGCCGACGCTGCGGCGCGGGGCTTCGTCGCTGACTCTCGCGGCATCGGCTGCGGGGTGGGCGACTCCTTCTGCACCCCAGGAACCGCAGTCGCAACAGGTGCCGGTTGAACGGGCACCGCAGGCGAAACCGGGACGAAGAATCCGAAGCCGTCTCCTTCCTCGACGACCTGCCCCGCGACAGGAGCCTCGCTTCCCGCCGCAGGTGCTGCCGGGAGAGGAACGAAGAAGCCATAGCCTTCGGCCTCCTCGTTATGAGCGCCAGACACGGGCTCGTGTTTGGCGGCCACCGGTTCGAACAGGCCGTAGGCCTCGTCCGCTTCGATAACCACCAGCTTCGGTGGTGCAGGATGCGTTGGAAGAGGCTCGAAGAAGCCGAAGGAATCGTCCTCTACCACGCGAGCAGGCGGATCGAAAAACCCGTAACCCGCCTCGTCTTCCGGCGTCCCCGGGGAGCCATCAAACAGTCCAAAGGCCTGCGCGCCGTCCGCATCGCACGAAGTATCGAGCGCGATCCGCCCGGCACCGGCGTCAGCGATGAAATCGAGTTGCTCCTCGAATGCATCCTGACCGGCCTCGGTGGTCAGACGCAAGTGCCAGAAACCAACCTGATCTCCCCCTGGATCGGGTTTTCCGTGCACCGCCAACGTACCCAAGCGCTTCAGGTCGTCGACGAAATGGGTGACCCCATCCCCGGCAGCCGAGGCGGCCGTCGGAACGAATTGGATGTCGAAGACGCGAATTCCCGGCGGCGCTACGGGCGGCGCAACCGGGGGGGGATCTGCCGCCGTTACCGGAGGCGCAACGGGAACCTCACCGCCCGCCGACAAACGACGCAGCCGTTGCCGCAATGCTTCGGCTACGGCCCCATCCACCGCGCCCTGCCCCTGATGGGCCGCGAGCATGGACCTGAGCAGATCGCCAGCTTCCAGGAAGGCATCGACCATGTCCGCACGCAATTCGAGTTCCTGCTTGCGGATGCGGTCCAACAGGTTTTCGAGGATATGGGTGGTTTCTGAAAGATCGGTAAATCCAAAGGTCCCGGCACTCCCCTTGATCGAGTGGGCCGCCCGGAAAATGGCGTTGAGCTCCTCAGGATCGGGATTGCCGACGTCGAGACCCAGCAGCAAGGATTCCATGGTCGCCAGGTGCTCAGCCGATTCCTCGAAGAACACCTGGTAGAACTGGCTCATGTCGATGGCCATGATTCCCCCTTCCCTTGAGGGCTGCGTACAGCAGATACCGGCCTTAGCCGATGACCTTGCGAACGACTTCGATGAGTTTCTGGGGATCGAAGGGCTTGACCAACCAGCCTGTGGCACCGGCGGCACGGCCCTGGGCCTTCATGGCATCGGAGGATTCGGTGGTCAGCATGAGAATGGGCACTGCCGCGTAACTGGGCATGCCGCGAAGACTCTTGATCAGGGTCAGGCCATCCATGCGCGGCATATTCTGGTCGGTCAGCACCAGATTGACGCTGCGCGCCTTGGCCTTGTCCAGGCCATCCATGCCGTCGACAGCTTCGACGACATCATAACCGGCGCTCTTGAGCGTGAACGACACCATCTGACGGATGGACGCGGAATCATCAACTGCGAGTATGGTCTTGGCCATGTTGTCCCCTCATGGATTCAAAACAGTTCTACATCGCCGCTCGCCAGGCCGCTCTGCTGAACCGGGTTATTGCCGACAGTTTGTTTGAGATCGCCCAATTGCCGCGCAACCTCCCCAATGCGAGCGCAAAGGGATTCGACCGCCGCTGCGGCTTTCTCGTTGTCAGCAGAATCCCTCAGGGCCGAAGCGACTCCCGCCTCGCTACCCGCCATCTCTTTGAGGACGTCGAGCCGACGCGTGACATGGCCGAGCAATTGGGTGACCAGGTCCTGGAACTGGAGCGAGACAATCGCCTGATTGACCGCGAGCTCCATCGACCCAGCGATTTCGTTGAGCTGATTTACCGAATTTCCGGTCCGCCGATTCATTTCCTCGATACCCGCCATGGCTTGCTCCACCCCGTCTTTCGAAGTCAGGGCGAACGTCATATCCTGGGCGGCCATCTGGTTGATCGCACCCTCGGCGGCCTCGATGGAGAGCTGCATATTGGCCAACTGACCGCGAATCTGCATGCTGAAATGATTGGTACGGCCGGACAAGTCCCTCACCTCGTCGGCGACCACCGCAAACCCTCGCCCGGCCTCTCCGGCCCGAGCTGCCTCGATAGCAGCGTTCAGGGCAAGCAAATTCGTTTGTTTGGAAATTCCCTCGATCTCGCCGAGCATACCCCTGACTTCGCGCATCTGCGCCATGATGCGGTCGGTCAACTCGACCAGGCTCATGGCGATACGGGAATTCTCGATCACGCTATCGACAAAGCGCCGCAGGGTCTCCGACGTATGGGCAGCGAATGCTTCGAAAGTCACAACGGTACTTGGCCCTGCACTCTCGCCGCCCCCCGAGACGATTTCCAGGCCTAGACGTTGCTGCCGCTGGACCTGTTCGTTCATTCCGTTGAAACTGCCGATCAATTTGCCGATGGCATCGCTGAAGATCGCCTGAGCTCTCGCGACCTCTCCGCGCATCTGGTCGACCTGCTCTCCGCTGTGGCGGGATATGGCCTCCAGCGCTTGAGCGCTTTTATCGACCAGAAGCCGTTCGTTACCGGCACTGTTAGGGGCTCCGTTGGGAACCGACGGGGACGCGCGCCCGGGCAGGACGAGCAATAGCGAGGCGGTGAGCGCAAACCATGCGACCAGGACAGCAGGCGAGCGCGCCGCCGGTTCGATGGCCAGCAAGACCCCGCCTATCACCACTGCGGCGACCGCGCCCAGCCAGCGACGACTTCCGATATTCCCCATGCCTCTCCTCGACAACAATTCGTCAATAATAACCGTTATTGACATTTTTGTTAGAAATTTTTGCCAGGTCCTAATCTGGCATCAAGGCTTCGCTGCAGTACCTCCGACTGCCGAGGCGGGCGATTCACCAACTTCGGCAATCTCTGCTTCCGGCCCCTCTTCTTGAAGAATGGCCAATTCGGTCTTCTTGTTCATGACCACGATGCTGATACGCCGATTCACCGGATTCAGCGGGTCGTTCTTGTCAAACAGTATCGTTGATGCGCCGCCCACCACCCGCAATACCTTTGCTTCGTCCATTCCGCCGACAATCAGTTCCCGTCTGGACGCATTGGCCCGATTCGCCGACAGCTCCCAGTTGGAAAATCCCTTTTCGCCACCGCCGAACTGGGCCGCATCGGTATGACCTGTCAAACTCACCCGATTGGGCACGGCATTGAGAGCTTTGCCGATCTGCCGCAGGATTTCCTTGGTATAGGGTTTCAAATCAGCACTGCTTGAATCGAACATGGGACGGTTCTGCTCGTCGATGATTTGAATCCGCAGGCCTTCGGCCGTGAGATCGAGCAACATCTGATTCTTGAACGGTGCGAGTTGAGGATTCTCGCCGATCGCCTTTTCGATTCTTCCCTTGAGTTCCTCCAGCGACTCCCGTTCGCGGCGTTGGAATTCCAAGGTGGCTTCCTTCTGAACAAAACGCTTGTCCTTGGTTTCAATCTCACCTTTCTTGACTTGCCCAGCCTGCCGCGTGAGATCGCGCCCACCTCCCTTGAGTATGGACGAAGAATCTCCCGACCCGGTCCCCCCCTGCAAGCCGACCTTGAGAGGATTCTGGAAGAACTCTGCAATCCCCTGGAGATCGCCCTGAGCGGTGGAACCCAGCAGCCACATCAGCAGAAAGAACGCCATCATTGCCGTGACAAAGTCGGCATAGGCGATTTTCCAGGCGCCCCCATGGTGCCCGCCGCCCCCCTTCTTGATACGCTTGATGACTATCGGGCGGGTTGAATCGTCGCTCATGGTCTCATCGCGTTCCGTTCAAGACGGCCGATGTCATTTTCCTTTGCGGGCCTTGAGATCTTCCTCGAGTTCTCGGAAGCTCGGACGGACCCCGGAATTCAGAACCTTACGGCCGAATTCGACGGCGACCTGGGGCGCATACCCAGACATCGATGCCAGCAACACCACCTTGATGCACTGGTAGATCTTGCCTTCTTCCTCGGCCTTTTGCTCGAGAACACTGGCAATCGGGGCCACAAAACCGTAGGAGATCAGGATACCGAGGAAGGTCCCCACAAGCGCGCCGCCGATCATCTTGCCCAGCACCGCCGGCGGCTGTCCGACCGAGCCCATGACATTCACCACCCCCATCACCGCCACCACGATACCAAAGGCGGGAACGCTATCGGCCACCTTGGCGACGATGTGTCCAGGGCCGGCGACTTCATGATGATGGGTTTCCAGCTCCATATCCATCAGGGCCTCGATTTCCAAGGCGTTGAGATTGCCTCCCACCATCATGCGCAAGTAATCGCATACGAAATCCAGCACATGGTGATCTGAAATGACGTCAGGGTACTTGGTGAATATCGGGCTGGCCTCGGGATTTTCGACATCCCCCTCGATGGACATCAGACCTTCCTTGCGGACCTTGCCGAGAATCTCAAACAGCATGGCCAGGACGTCCATGTAAAGGGCCTTGGTGAATTTGGATCCCTTGAGAGCTCCCGGAACTGCGGCGACGGTGGCCTTGATGTGCTTGATATCGTTGCTGGCCACAAACCCGCCGATGGTCAGGCCGACAATGGCAATGTACTCAAGCGGAACCCAAAGTGCCGCCAGGCTGCCGTGCACGGCATAGGTGCCAACGGACGCGCCCAAAATGACAACATAACCGATGATCAGGAACATCCCAGAACCCTTCCACGCCGTGGCTACCAGCGACCTGCCCAGTTTCGTTATTGTCTTGCGCCCAGCTGGCAATCCTCAGTGGGGCCAGCAGGGCGCGATTGGGCAATTGTAGGCCGGTACGCCCGGCCGGCGCAATGCTACACTGGGCTCTGCGGCTCGACCAAGCCGCAATTCCTTCTGTAGGCCCGTGATCAGATTCTGCACCCAATGCTCTGCCCAGGTTGTCGTCGAGGTTCCCGCCGGCGACAACCTGCCTCGTGCTGTTTGTAAGTGTTGTGGTCACATTCACTACGAAAATCCGCGCCTGGTTGTCGGCTGCGTTTGCGAATGGGAGGGCGCCATTCTTCTGTGCCGCCGTGCTATCGAACCACGGTATGGATTGTGGACCCTTCCCGCCGGCTTCATGGAGAACGGCGAAACCACGGCCGCTGCGGCTGCGCGAGAAACCCTCGAGGAGGCCTGCGCCGATGTTGCGATCGACGAACCCTATGCCATGGTCAATGTCGCCCACATCAACCAGGTGCACTTGTTCTACCGTGGCCGGCTCAAGGAGCCGGTATATTCCGCCGGACCCGAAAGCCTGGAGGTCGCTTTGGTGCGGGAGGCGCACATTCCCTGGAACGAGCTCGCATTTCGCAGCGTAACGCTTTGCCTGCGCCGTTATTTCGATGACCTGCGCGCCGGGACCTTCGGTTTCCATACGGCGGATCTTGAGCCACTTGAGGGCTCATAGCGGCCCCCGTTCGGGGCGACCACCTAATCCTCGAGGGAAAATGAAACCGGGACGGATATCTTGATCGCATGACCACGAAGGCGATCGGGAAGCGGTGCAGAGGCCGCTGCCTGACTCAGGGTCGTCAGCGCTTGCCGATCCAGAAT
Source organism: Azonexaceae bacterium (assembly GCA_009469685.1). The sequence continues at coordinate 9,299 of SSTA01000384.1, forward strand.
TTCATAGCCTGACGAGCGGCCAATCATGATTTCCGGCAGTTCCGCGGTTCCGTAGCTCAAGATCACTTCGGCGGTCCCAGTCAGTCCCCGTTCGCGAGCTCTGACCGGATAGTGGCGATAGCGCCGCGCTTCCCTCGCCAAGGCGAGGCGAAACTGCCTTACGCCGTCGGGATCTTCCTCAGGCGGTCGAGCCTCGGCCTGCGTCGTGGCCCGCGGCTGCTCGGCGGCGGGGGTGGCCTGTGTCGGAGAGGTCATCGCGATCGGCTCTGCGATCGTTGCACTGCTCTCATTGGCCGTTGGCGGATTTGGAGCTCGCGTCAGCGGCGCTCGCCGCGGATTCTCCTTCGGAAGCGGTTTCTGCTCCCACGGCGCTACAGCAGGTGGCTGAGGGGCGCTGGCCTTCTCCACCGCCAGCACCGCAATCAACGGGGTGCGCGGCGGTTCGGTCGGGCGCCGGGCATCCGAAGTGAAAAGAAGGGCGGCATGGGCGGCGAGGGAGAACGCCAAGGCCTTCAACAGCCTGTCACCTGCCACTCCTGAAAACGCCATCTCGATTCCCGCTCACACGCCCGAAAGAAACGGCCCCCGCCGCTCACCGGTCGGGGGCCGCAGGCCTTGAGGTCGAGGCTTACCGAGCAACCGGCTCAGCCGCCTGACTTCTTGCTGTCTTCCTCAATCTTTTGGTTATAGAGCTTCACCATCAGGACGCCAATCACGACGACACCGACGATCACCCCCAAGCTCATCAGACCGAAATCACTGCCGAACAACAGTTCCCACGCCATAGTCACCTCCCGGTTCCAGATTGAACGATCTTCGCTTCATCCGCTCCGGATCCCAACCGGAGCGGTTCCAGGACATCGGTTCGCCATTCTCCTTGCAGACGCCACAGCGCACCGGGCTCTTCAAGGGTGATGATCCAACGCCCCGAAATCTCGGCGGGCAAAGTCCCGCCATAAATTCCCTGCCCTTCGGCAGCCAGCACCACGGTCCGATCCTGGCCAGACCGTGTTGGGTGGATGAATTTCGCATTCAGTGTGGGCGGCAATTTGGCGTATTGGCCTGAGGTCATCACCACCCTCACCTGCAACCCGGAAATCATGACATCGGCACGCAGGCCAAGTTCGCCAGCTTTGTGATCCCGCTGAAGTCGCTGATTGACCGCAAGGCCCTGCTTGTAATAGTCATCTTCAACCAAACCGTCGAAGCTTCCGACCGCCAGCCAGATCGTCACGGCCCCGGCAGCGATCACCGCAAGAGGACCCGCCATCAGGAGCCA
>SSTA01000385.1 GCA_009469685.1 Azonexaceae bacterium
CCGTGGAAAACGGGCACATATATTGCTCATATCCGGGACCATTCTCCGGAGAGAGCATGCCATGAAAAGCAAACAAGCGGGTTTCACCCTGGTCGAAATCGCCATCGTTCTGGTCATTATCGGCCTTCTGCTGGGGGGAGTCCTGAAGGGCCAGGAATTGATCAACAGCGCCAAGGTCAAGAATTTCGCCACGGACTTCCGCAACATCCCCCTTCTGGTTTACGGCTACCAGGACAAATTCCGTGCCCTGCCCGGGGACGACCCGGCGGCGTCCACCCACGTGGCCGGCGCCACCAACGCGACCACCCCCGCCACCTGCGGCGGCGGATCCAGCGTGTGCACCGGCAATGGCAAGCTGGACGGGTTTTGGGATACTTCGACGGCCACCGACGAAACCTTCGTCTTCTGGCAACAGGTACGCCTGGCCAATCTCGCGTCCGGACCCACCGATCTGACCGGCGCCACCCGCGACACCTTCTTCCCCAAGAATGCCGAGGGCGGCATCATCGGCATCGAATGGGGCGGCGAACATTACGTCAAGGATGCGGGAACTTCAGCAACCACCTATTTGCCCGGCAGCTACGTCATCTGCTCCCGGGGTATCCTCGGCAAGTACGTGAAGCAGCTCGACATCACCATGGATGACGGCAATACCCAGACCGGCGCCATGCGGGCGGTGACGGACGGGCATTCCCGCGGGACTGCGGCCGTCGCGACGACCAGCATCGACGACGCGACGACATACACGGTCTGCATGGGCATTTAAGGCGGCGGGATGACCGGCTGCGGGCGCAGCCGGTCGGTCAATCCGGTCTTGGCCCCGAGGACGTCTCCCTGGCGCCCAGGACCGGGCTCCCTGCTCAGCGCCTGAGCAAGCGTTGCTCACCGACGTCGATCGCCTCCGGAATTCCAAGGAGGACGACCACATCGCCTTCTTCCAGGCGAGTCTCCGGATCGGGCTCCACCCCCTGGATTCCGCGCCGACGAATGGCGCTGACTTCGCAGCCCACGCTGCCCAGGCCAAGGTCCGCAAGGCGCATGCCGATGGCCGCAGCGCCCTTGGCCAACCAGACCGAATGGAGCCGCGGCTGGCCGGCGTCATCCTCGTCGCGATCCGAAAGCCCGCGGAAAAATCCACGCAGGAGCTTGTAGCGTTGGGCCCGCGCCAGGCGGATACGCTTCAGCACCCTGTTGAGAGGCACTCCCACCAGGACCAACGCATGGGATGCCAGCATCAGGCTGGCCTCCAGGGTTTCCGGGACAACTTCAGCGGCACCGGCCCGGGAAAGGCGATCCATGTCCTTTTCGTCGGTGGTGCGCACCACCACGGGCAACTCGGGCCGCAGTTCGTGGACGTGATGGAGAATGCGCTCGGCGGCCGAGGTATCGGCCACGGCGACGATGACCACGCTTGCGCGCATCAAGCCCGCTGCGGAGAGACTCTCGCGGCGCGTCGCGTCGCCGAAGACGACATTCTCCCCCGCCGCCGACGCTTCCCTCACCCGATCCGGATCGAGGTCGAGGGCCACATAACCCACGCCTTCCTGTACGAGAAACCGGGCGAGGTACTGACCGTTGCGGCCAAATCCGCAGAGGATGGCGTGCTTTTCCGTGGTCATCGTCTGCGCCGCGATGCGCGTCAATTGCATCGAGCGCATGAGCCATTCGTTGGCCACGAAGCGCATGACCAGTTTTTCGCTGTACTGAACGATAAACGGCGCGACCAGCATGGTGACGACCAAGGCGGTCAGGATGACTTGCTCGACCAGTTTGGGCATCCCCCCCACTTCGCCCAGGAGCACGAAACCGAATTCGCCGCCGGCCGCCAGCCAGAGCCCCGTCCGGATCGCGTTGCCCTGGGTAGCGCCCAGGCGCCAGGCAAGCAGGCCGGCGACCATCGCCTTGAGGACCAGGATTGCGATCACCACCAGAAGGACGAGCCACCAATTGGCCAACAGGATTTCCATATTGAGTTTGACGCCGATGGTGACGAAGAAAAGCCCCATCAAGACGTCGCGGAAGGGCTTGATGTCCTCTTCCACCTGAACCCGGTATTCGGTCTCGGAAATCAGCATCCCGGCCACGAAGGCCCCCAGAGCGAGGGACAGACCCGCGATTTCGGTGATCTGGGCCAGGCCCAGAGTAATGAGTAGAACGTTGAGGACGAAGACTTCGGAAGACTTGGCCCGAGCGACGACGTGAAACCAGCGCCGCATCAGGTGCTGTCCGAAATAGAGAATCAGGGCCAGCACCGCCACCGCCTTGAGCAGTGCCTTTCCCATGAGCATGGCAAGCATCTCCGGGGGTTGCGACAGGGCCGGGAGCAAGACCAGCAAGGGCACCACCGCCAAGTCCTGAAACAGCAACACGCCGATGATGTCGCGCCCATGGGGAGAATCGAGCGCCAATCGCTCGGCGAGGAGCTTGCTCAGAACCGCCGTGGAGGACATGGCCAGAACCCCCCCCAGGGCGATCCCAAGATGCCAGGAGTAGTCCAGGAGCAATACGCTGCCAGCGACGATGGCCATGGTCACCGAGACCTGCAGGAGTCCCAGACCGAAGACGATGCGCTTCATCGCGTAGAGCTTGGGCAGCGAAAATTCCAAGCCGATGGAAAACATCATGAAGACGACGCCGAATTCCGCCAGATACTCGGCTCGGGACACGTGCTGGAGCAGGTCGAGGGCATGCGGCCCGATCACGCTCCCCACCAGGAGGTAGGCCAGAATGGGAGGGAGGTTGAGGCGGCGGAAAAGCACCACCGCCCCGACCGAGGCACCGAGCAGGACGAGAACGAGAGAGAGGGTGTTCAAGGTCGCCAGACGAACTCGGGTATACTCCGGCCACCATCATCGCATGAATCGCATGGAACCTCGCGCCGTCCTCCCCAATTTCTCCCCGCAACGGGCTCTGGAACTGGCTCGCCAAACCCTGACCATCGAAGCCGCTGCGGTCGGCGGCCTGGTGGATCGC
>SSTA01000074.1 GCA_009469685.1 Azonexaceae bacterium
CTTCTTGGCTACGCCCGCCGCTTCGGCAGCGGCATAAGCGATGCCCAATCGCAGCCAAAGGGAATTGGTCAGCGGTCCGTAGCGATAGATCTCCGATTTGACCACCTGACCGAGACTGGCGATCAGGCGGGTGCACAGGAGGGGCAGGGACTCCCGCAGACTGGCTGCCGCCCGGTCCTTTTCCTTGCTGAGCGCAAGACACCTTTCGTAGGCCGCTGCCGCTTCCAGCCAGAACCCGTTGATCGCCTTGAACAACTTCTGCTCCTCGGCCCGGGCAAGACGGGGCGCCCGCAGATAGTCGCGGGAGAGTTTGAAGACATGGCGCTGGGCCGCCTCGTCGAGTTCGCAAACGATTTCGTAGAGGCGGGTCGGCGGAAGGTCATCGGCCTCGCGAACCGAACCGAGCCAGTCCGTGATTTCGTCAAGCGCCTTTTGCGGACGGTCGTTCGGCAGCGCAGCGACGACCTTCCGGAATTCCTTGGCATCCGCCAAGGGATGATTGGATTTGTTCTGCCCGAAGAGTTCTCCGAGTTTCCCGATTTTCTCGAGCATTGCGCTTCTCCTTGTTCCGGTCGCCTACCCAGGGAAAGGGTGGCGTCCGGCTGTCCCCGGCAGCTATTGTAACCGTTTGGACAAGAAGGCGAGTCCCCACGCAATGCCAAATCCCGTCTGATCCGAGACTATGCCTCCCAGGCCCCCTTTGCATGCCGCGGCGGCCAAATCGACGTGAACCCATGGGCATTTCCCGACGAAGCGCGCAAGGAATCGGGCGCCCAGAATGTGGTCGGCATCGCTCTCCAGAGTGCACTGCTTGACGTCGGCAACCTTGCTCTCGAGATCCGCTTCATAGTCCTCGTCCATCGGGAAGGCACACATCCGCTCCCCGCTGGCCCGGCCGGCCGCAACGGCCGCCGCAGCCAGTTCGGCGTCGGGACTGAAGACGCCGCCGTACCGGGTACCCAAGGCGGTGATCAGACTGCCGGTGAGGGTGGCGAAGTCGAGCACCAGGTCGGGCTCGTCCCGCACCGCCAGGGCCAGGGTATCGGCCAAGACCATGCGTCCCTCGGCGTCGGTATGAACGACCTCGATGGTGGTGCCGTCGAGCGCCGTCACCACGTCGCCCTGGCGATAGGCGTCCGGCGAAATTTCGTTGCGGGCGATGGCCAGCCAGGCGTCTATCCTGAGCGGCAAGGCCAAACGCGTGGCGGCGAGCAGAATGCCCAGCACGACGGCCGACCCGGCCATGTCCTCGTGCATCCCGGCCATGGAGCGGGCGGGTTTCAGGTTATGGCCGCCCGTATCGAAGCAGATACCCTTGCCGACCAGGGCCACCCTGGGGCCACCGCGAGCAGATTCGTAGGTCAGACGGACGATCGCCGCATCGCCGGCGACGCTCCCTTGGGCAACGGCAAGAAAGGCGCCGGCGCCGAGTTCCGCCAGGCGATCCTCGTCGAATTCCTCCAGACCCCATCCGAGGTCGTCGGCCATTTCGGCCAGGCGGTCACGATAGGCATCGGGAGTCAGGGTATTGGGGGGCAGTGCGACCAGGCTGCGCGCGACCACGCTCGCTTCCGCCAGAGCAGCCGCCTGGGCCGGCCAGCGGGCGGCACCCCAGAGGACCAGCCGTTCGAGCGCTTTCGGCGCATCGGTTCGCTTGCGATTGGGCAGCGGAGCACCATTGGCCAGACCGACGTAGGTCGCCAGGTCCGCGGCCACCGCGACGAAGCTTGCTTCGCCGTCGAGGACTACATGCACTGCCCGCGGTTCCTCCGCGAGCAGCAATTGAAACGCCTTGCGAACGACGGTGAGTTGGTCGAAACGCGATGCCAGCGGGTCGACCATCGCCCAGACCCGCAGGGTACCGCCGACATCGGCCGCCAGGGGCGTTCTGGCAAGGCTGGGAAAAGTCTTTCCCCGGCGTTCCAGGGCTGCCGCGAGGGCGACGGAATCCGGACACCCAGGGAGCGGCGCTTCACCGGGCGGCAGGAGGGCAAGGACGTGGGACATTCCGGCCAGGGCCTGCACATCAGGCAGAAGGGCGGTCGTTTCCAGTTGGGCGAGCATGTAGAATCCTGTTTTCGTTTTCGCCGGCATTATAGTCGCCATGCAGCCCTACCTCGATCTGATGCGCCATGTGCTTGAAAATGGCCACGACAAATCCGACCGCACGGGAACGGGAACGCGCTCGGTCTTCGGCTGGCAGTTGCGCTTCGACCTTGCCCGGGGCTTCCCCCTGGTGACCACCAAGAAGCTCCATCTCAAGTCGATCATCCACGAGCTCCTTTGGTTCCTTCAAGGGGACACCAATATCCGCTATCTGAAAGAACACGGCGTCCGCATCTGGGACGAGTGGGCCGATGGCGACGGTGAACTGGGGCCGGTCTACGGCAAGCAATGGCGCCGCTGGGAGACACCGGACGGCCGCAACATCGACCAGATCGCCCAACTGGTCGATGGCTTGAAACGCAACCCGGATTCCCGCCGCCATCTGGTCAGTGCCTGGAATCCCGCCGACGTCGAGCGCATGGCCCTGCCCCCCTGCCATTGCCTCTTTCAGTTCTACGTCGCGCCGTCCGCCGCGCCGGGTCGCCGCCCCCGCCTGTCTTGCCAGCTCTATCAGCGCAGCGCGGACATCTTCCTCGGCGTGCCCTTCAATATCGCCTCCTATGCCCTGCTGACTCTCATGGTGGCCCAGATCTGCGATTACGAGCCCGGCGATTTCGTCCACACCTTCGGCGACGCCCACCTGTACAGCAATCACTTCGAGCAGGCGAGCCTCCAGCTTTCCCGGGAACCCCGGCCTCTGCCGACCATGGCGCTCAATCCGGACGTCCGCGACCTCTTCGATTTCCGGTACGACGATTTCCAGCTCGAAGGCTACGATCCCCACCCCCATATCCCGGCTCCCGTGGCCGTCTGAGTCCAGCGCGCTGAACCGACTCGTCGCGCAGCGGTCCACCAGGCACGGGTTCAGCCCGCACGCCCGTTTCGATCACCCAAGGAATCCATGCGTCACTCTGCCTTTGCCGCTTTCCTCCTCGCCCTGCTGGCACTCCCGGCGCTGGCGCAGGACAGTACCGCCGAAGACTGGATCAGGAATCCGGCCATGGGCAATTACAAGGCCTATGCCGAATTCAAGATGGCCCGCTACGACAGCGCCCGCCATATCTGGGAGGTGCTCGCCGGCCTGGGCAATCCGGACGCCCTGTTCAATCTCGGCATCCTGGCCGAGGATGGCCTGGGCGAAGCGCGGGACATGAAAAAGGCCGAGGCCCTCTACGTCGCGGCTGCCAATGCCGGCGGCTTCAAGGCCCAATATCGGCTGGGCATGCTCTACAGCAGCGACGGCCCGGTTCCCCGGGACCTGGAGAAGGCCCGCCACTACTTGAGCCTCGCCGCCGAAGGCGGCGACCGCGAAGCCATTGCCCGCCTGGCCAGCCTGGACCGGCCCGATCGCCCTCCCACCGACTTCGAGCGGGCGGAAATGCTCAGCAGCTCGGGCCGCCATGGAGAAGCCGCCGTGCTCTACCGCAATCTGGCCGAAGCCGGCAACGCCACGGCGCGGACCCGGCTTGCCTGGATGTACGAAGCGGGGCGCGGCGTAGACCGCAATCTGGACGAGGCGGCGCGGCTGTTCTCGCTGTCGGCCGAAGCGGGGGACGCCGAAGCCCAATACGCCCTGGCGGTCATGTATCGCACCGGCCGCGGCAAACCCCGGGATGCGGATACCAGCCTGGTCTGGTTGCGCAAGGCGGCCGCCCAGCGTTATCCAGCGGCGGTCGCTGCCCTGGCCGCCGAATCCGCACGCTGATGCGGCCCGCCGCACCTCTGCTTTCGCCAATGGGACATCGGCCTCGCAAGCCGTTTTCGCCCTACCCTCGACCGACCTGATCAGGAACGCCAGATGTCCACGACCACACTCCTCGGCGGCGATCTCGGTGGTACCAAGACGCTGATGGCCTTGGTGGAAGTCAATCGCGGCTACCCCGAGATCGTTCGGGAAAAGCGCTACGCGAGCGGCGAATTCGACCTCTTCGAGGAAATCCTGGCGGACTTCGTCCAGGGCTACAACCGGCCCGTGACCTCCGCCTGCCTGGGAGTCGCCGGTCCGATCGACGGGCGCCGCGCCAAACTGACCTATCTCCCCTGGCAACTCGACGCCGACGCGCTGCAGAAGCGCTTCGCCTTGGGCCAGCTCGTCCTGGCCAACGACTTCGCGGCCGCAGCCCATGGCATCGACCGCCTTTCCGGTACGGCGCTATTCACTATCCAGGACGGCATTCCCCGGGGCCGGGCGCCGCGGGTGATCATCGGGGCAGGAACCGGCCTCGGGGTCGCCGGCCTGGCCTGGGACGGAAGCCGCTATCAAGTCATTCCCGGCGAAGGAGGCCACGGCGGATTCTCTCCCCAGACCGCCGAGCAAAGGGCGCTGGCCACCTTCCTGGCCGAGCGCCAGGGCCGGGTGACGGCCGAGGACGTCATTTCCGGCCCGGGTTTGGCTCGCATCCACACCTTTCTCACGGGAAACGATCTGACCCCCGCAGCGATCGGCTCGGCGGCGCTCGCAGGTGACGAGGAGGCCCGCAGGACCGTCACTTTCTGGCTGGGTGCCTTCGGTGCCTTTGCCGGCGACCTTGCGCTGCAGTGGCTCGCCCGGGGCGGGGTCTATCTGGCGGGCGGCGTCGCCGCCAAGCTGCTCGCGGAACTTCCCCTGGACCCCTTCGTCGCCGCCTTCCGCGACAAGCGCGAGCACCGCTCCCTGGCGGAACAGATGCCGGTCCAGCTCATTCGGGACGAACGCCTGGGACTCCTGGGCGCCCTGACCCTCGCCGGCCGGCAGGCCGGACTGACGTTCTGAAACCGCCGCGCGCCGTTTCGACGGCGCGGGTGAAGGACCAGCCCTCGCCGGGCCGGCACGATTACCCGGCCGGCACCAGTACGACGCATCCCAGGGGCGGCAGGGCCAGGGTAAGGGACGCCGGCTGACTCATCCAGGGCTCGTCCCAGGCGACGAGTCCAAGGCCGTTGCCCCAATTGCTGCCGCCGTAGTGGGCTGAATCGCTGTTGAACACCTCCCGATAGGGGCCGCTGCGAGGCAC
>SSTA01000075.1 GCA_009469685.1 Azonexaceae bacterium
CCGCGGCAAACTCCTCACCGCGGCCCGCGTAGAGAATGGCGCGGGAGGAATTGATCATCAGCCCCCTCCCGGCGACCGTGCGACCGGCCGTGACCGTGGCTTCGATGTCGCCGCCCTGGGCACCGATGCCCGGGACCAGAAGGGGCATCTCGCCGACGATCTCGCGAACCCGGGCGATTTCGGCGGGAAATGTCGCTCCCACCACCAGGGCGCATTGGCCGGTCGTATTCCACGTGCCGGCCACCAGGCGGGCGACGCGCTCGAAGAGACGCTCGCCGCCCACGTCGAGGAACTGCAGATCGCTTCCGCCGGGGTTGGACGTCCGGCAGAGCAGGATGACCCCCTTGTCCGGAAAGGCCAGATAGGGGTCCACCGAATCGCGGCCCATATACGGATTGACGGTCACCGCATCGGCGCGGAAACGCTCGAAGGCTTCGCGGGCGTATTGTTCGGCAGTGGAGCCGATATCGCCGCGCTTGGCATCTAGGATGACCGGGATTCCCGGGTGCCGGGCATGGATGTGGCCGATCAGCGCCTCGAGCTGATCTTCGGCGCGACGGGCGGCGAAGTAGGCGATTTGCGGCTTGAAGCAGCACACCAGATCGGCGGTGGCGTCGACGATGGCGGCGCAGAATTCAAGGATGGCGTCGTCGCGGCCCCGGAGGTGGGCCGGAAATTTGGCGGGATCGGGGTCCAGGCCGACGCAGAGCAGGGAGTCGTTGCGCTCCCAGGCAGCGGCAAGTTGGGCGGTGAAGGTCATGGTTCTGGAACTTGAGGAACGCCTGCGACTATACCGGCAAGGCGGCAGGGCGCCAAACGCGCGCCGCGCCGGCGGCGCCCGGCCTCAGGTCGGAGTCTGACGCGAAGGTCCGGCGCAGGTCACCCGGGTCTGGCGCATCTGGCCGTCGGCGAACCACCAGAGAGTTCCCGGGGCCATGGTCGTCCAGGTTTCGTTGTCGGTAAGGGGAACCGTGGCAATCACCGCGACCCGGTCCTTCGGTTGGGTGACCGAAGCGAAATCGATGGTCACGTCCTGGTCCCGCAGATGGGCTGCCGCGAAGGGCGCCTGGCGGACGATGTACGAAAGCCGGGTGGACGCGTGGACCATCAGCCACTCGCCGTTCGACAACAGGTAATTGAATTCGCCGTGCCGGGCCAGGGCCAGGGTCAGGTCGCCCAGAGTGGCGAACAAGTCGGCGTCGGGCGGCGGCGCGTTGCCGTAGCGCCGGCGCAGTTCCTGCAGTATCCAGCAGAAGGCCTTCTCGCTGTCGGTGGTGCCCACCGGTCGGGGCCAATCCGCCAATTCCGGCGCGAAGCTCGCCAGATTCCCGTTATGGGCGAAAATCCAGTTCCGCCCCCACATCTCGCGCAGAAAGGGGTGGGTGTTTTCGAGGCCGACGTCTCCCTGGGTCGCTTTGCGGATATGGGCGACGACATTCATCGAACGTATGGGAAGGCTGCGGACGAATTCGGCGACCGGCGACGCGGCGGAGGGCTGGGGATCGAGGAAGAGCCGCACGCCCCGACCCTCGAAGAAGGCGATGCCCCAGCCATCGGTATGGATGTCGGTAGCGCCTCCCCGGGCCTGGAACCCGGTGAAGGAGAAACAGATGTCGGTGGGCACGTTGCAATTCATGCCGAGCAACTGGCACACCGCCTACTCCTCGTGGGGTTTCATGTTGGGACGCTTGCCGATGCGAACCTGCAGGTCGACGATGGCCTTGTCCCGGCGCAAGCGGAAATCGACGCGATCGTCGGGCTTCAGGGCGGCAATCAGGTCGAGCATCACCTGGGAGTCCTTGACCGTCTTGCCCCCCACCGTGAGCAGGACGTCGCCGGGTCGAACGCCGGCGGTATCGGCGGGACTGCCCCGCACCACGCCCGCAATCAGCGCTCCGGCAGTGTCTGGAAGCCCGAAAGATTCGGCGAGTTCCGGGGTGATTTCCTGGGCTTCGACGCCTATCCAGCCCCGGGTCACCGAACCGTTACGGATGATCTGCTCCATGATGTCCTTGGCGCTCGATACCGGAATCGCGAAGCCGATCCCCAGGGACCCGCCGGTGCGCGAGTAGATGGCAGTGTTGATCCCGACCAGGTTGCCGGACACGTCCACCAGGGCGCCGCCGGAATTCCCAGGGTTGATCGCCGCGTCGGTCTGGATGAAATTCTCGAAGGTGTTGATTCCGAGATGGGAACGGCCCAGGGCCGAGACGATTCCCATGGTGACCGTCTGACCGACGCCAAACGGGTTGCCGATGGCGAGAACGACGTCGCCGACCCGTACATTGTCCATCTGACCGAAGGTGATTGCCGGCAGGTGGTCGCCGGCAATTTGCAGCACGGCGAGGTCCGATTCGGGGTCGCTGCCGATCAGCCTCGCTTTCTGGGTGCTCCCGTCGGCAAGGGAAACCTGGATATCGGCGGCGGCATCGACGACATGGAAATTGGTCAGGATGTATCCGGCGGTACTGACGACGACCCCGGAACCCAGGCTGGACGTGCGCTGGGGCCGATTGTCGAAGCGGTCGCCGAAGAAATGCCGGAAGATGGGATCATCGAGGAGCGGATGCCGCGGCGTACGGATTTCCTGGGTGGTATAGATATGGACCACCGCAGGCAAAGCCTTACGGGCGGCTTCCCGATACGACGACGTGGTTCCTCGTCCGGCCTCGTCGGCCTGGGGTGCGGCTTCGTGCAGGGCGACCACTGCGGGACGCTCCCGGGGAAGCCACTCCGGTTTCAGGGTGGCGACGACGAACAGCGCGGCCAGCAGAACCGTCACCGTTTGTGCAAAAATCAGCCACAACCTCTGCATGGAAGACCGGAACGATGAAACGGGATGAATTGGTAGGCTATCTCGACCAGTTACTGGAGTGCGGCCGCTTCCGCGATTATTGCCCAAACGGCTTGCAAGTGGAAGGACGGCCCGAAATCCGCTGCATCGTCGCTGGAGTGACGGCAAGCCAGGCACTGCTCGACGAAGCCGTCGCCCGGGGGGCGGATGCGGTGCTGGTCCATCATGGTTACTTCTGGCGCGGCGAGGACGGTCGGGTCACCGGGATCCGCAGGCGCCGGCTGGCGACTCTGCTTGCGGCCGATCTCAACCTGCTGGCTTACCACCTGCCCCTCGACGCTCACCCCGAGTTCGGCAACAACGCCCAGTTGGCCCGCAGAGCAGGCTGGTTACCGGAGGGGCGCTTCGGAGAACAGGATCTGGGCTGGGTTGGGCGCCCTGCCGAACCTTGCTCCGCCGGCGAAATGGCGGCTCGTCTGCGGGCAGCGGTGGCGCGGGAACCGATGCTGATCGGCGACGCAGGACGTCGGGTAGGGCGCGTAGCCTGGTGTACCGGGGCGGCCCAGGGCTTCTTCGAATCCGCCATTGCCCTCGGCGCGGACCTCTTTGTCTCCGGCGAAATTTCCGAGCCGACGGTCCATCTTGCCCGGGAGAGTGGCGTTCCTTACCTGGCCTGCGGCCACCACGCCAGCGAGCGTTACGGGGTGCAAGCCCTGGGCGAGCATTTGCAGAATGCGTTCGGTATCGAGTGCAGCTTTGTCGAAATCGAGAATCCGGTGTGAACCTCCGCTGGCGCGCTCAGGCCGCCTGGGGCAGGCTCTGGGCATCCCGGCGCAGGCAACCGTAGCCGTCTTCGAGCAAGCGCATGAGCAGGGCGATTTCTTCGACCACTTCAAGCGGAAATCCGGCTCGCTGTCCCTGGCGGTCGTCTTTGACCAGACCGGTCAGATAATCCAGGCACGACTGGGTTCCCCAGGTCTGGCCAAGGCGTCGGACGATATGGGCGTAGTCTTCGAGCGATTTGAGCCCGGAAATTGGCGTTTCTGAAAGCTGCCATTCGGGAACCCGGAAATTGAACCGGGCTTTCAGGCGTGCGCGCAAGGATTCGTACTCGTCCTGCATGTCGCCGCGGCGGTAGAGATTGATCAGCATCAACCAAGGCTCGATGCGGTCCGGCGCCCGGTGCTCGATGAACGTCGCGAGGCTGTCTGCGGCACCTCGCAAACGGCCGAAGGAAAGCATGATTTCGGCGAGTTGCAGGGCGGATTCGCTTTCGTCCACCACCATATCGGAGACCGGCGGCGGCGTGGAAATGGCCAGGTCTAGGTCCTGGGCACGGGGTGCGTCGTCCAGCTCCAGATCGACGGATTCCAGCGGACGGGAGGGCGAAGCCGACGGTTCTGCACGGGGGAAGGAAACCGGAGGGGCTACGGGGGGCGCCGATACCGTATCGAATGCCGACGGCAGGTGCGGGGCCTTTGCCGGCTCGCGGGGGATGGGCCGGGGAAGTTCGTCGGTCTCGCGCTGGCGTCGGCGCGAGAGGAAATGGGCACCGTAGGAGGCCAGAATTCCTCCGGCGAGCGCGCTGAGCAGCAATTCGACCCACTGGTCGGTGCGCGACTGGGGAAGCGGCGTCGCTTGCGCGGGAAGCGGTATGGCGGGTGCCGGGGTCGGCGGCGGGTTTTGCAATGCCTGGGCCATCTGAAGCTGCTGCTGCAGGGCCAGGGCCTCGGTCGCCAGATTCACCGCCTGGTTCAGCTTGTCCACCTGCTGATTGAGGAGACCCAGCGTGGTCTCCATTTTGAGGATTCGCGCCTCAACCTCAGGCAGGACAGCCTTGAGGCTGCCTGATTTCTCGCCGGGTCTGAACTCCTCCGGAGGGGCTCCGAGGACCAGTCGATCGCCGGCGGCTTGCGGTGGGGCGGAAGATGGGGAGGGGGCGGGCTGCCGAGGAGCCGGTGGCGGCTGGGCGGTTTCGGTTCGGGTTGGCTGTGGGCTTGGAGTCGCAGGTCGCCGCGGCCGCTCCGGCAGTCGTACGCGAGTGCCTGGCTCCAGGGGGGTATCGCTTTCCAGTTCAGGATTGGCCCGGCGCAGACCGGCGAGGAGTCGTTTCTGGCGCGACGGGTTGCCCGCAGCGAGGGATTCGGCAATGGTTTCGAGGGAGTCGCCATCATAAGCCGCGACGCTGCGGCGAGTGTCTTCCCGGGAAATCGTGGGGGGGCGGATCGGCTGCTCGGTCTCCTCGTCGGAAGCCCGTGGCGCAGCGGGCATCAGGACGTAGTCCCGTTGGAGCTCGACTCCACAATCGGCCCGCAGGGCGATGACGAAGGCCGGGTCGAAAACCGGCTTGTGGCCGACCAGAATCAATCGATAGCCTTCCCCAACGCGCACCAGACGGGGCCGCGCCGCGGTGATCACCGGGAGATCGGAATTCTTGATGTGGGCAAGGCGAAAACAGGCGGTTCCGATTTCCGGGTCTTCGCCCACAATGGCGATTTCGGCCCGCAGCGGTTCGCCGATGCGCGACAACAGTGAAATCTCGCCGAAACCCGCTGCGCTGGCCTCGCCGACCAGCCACAGGGTGGCGAAGACCCCGAGTCGAAACATGTTAGGCTTCATTGATGCCCCCTTACCTCTCATTCCGGGCAATCTATCACTTTCGTCTTAGACTGGTAGTGAATTGTTCCACGGTTCCCCGGCGAGATTCGCGTCTGGCATTCCGGGTTCGCGCCTGGCTAAGTCCGCGTTCCGGAGAAGAAACCGCGTGAGCCCAGGCCAGTGTTCCCCATCCCCGGCATGGCCTGCCGTCGCCCGCGGGCTCTTGGCCCATGCTTCGCCCATTTTGGTGGCGCAACTGTCGTCCATCGGCATGATGCTGGTCGACACCGCCGTCCTGGGCCACGCCGGTGCGGCCGACCTCGCCGCCGTGGCCATCGGTGGCGGACTCCACGTGTCGGTGATCTTTGCTCTGGCCGGAATCCTTCAGGCGGTGGCACCGGTGGTTGCCCACCTCCGCGGCGCCCGTAGGGACGATGAGATCGCCGGCGTCCTGCAGCAGGGTTTCTGGATCGCCCTGGTGCTGAGTGTGCCCGGGATCGCCTTTCTCACCATGCCTGATCCGCTGCTGGGCCTGGTGACCATGGACCCGGAGATCGAAATGCGGGTCCGGGCTTACCTGGGATTGCTGGCATGGGGCTTGCCGGCTGCGCTCTGCTATCGGACCTTTTACGGGTTCTGCAACGCCCTCGGAAGACCGCGGGTGTTGATGGTCATCGGCTTGGTCAGTTTGGCGCTGCATGCCGTGCTGGCGTGGGGATTCGCGCTCCAGGATTGGCTCGGCCGCCCGCTCGGCGTGGTGGGTTGTGCGGTGTCCAATATCACTATCGGCTGGAGTGCCTGCGCGGCAGGGATGGCCTATCTCCATTTCGGACCCCTGGGGCAGCGCTATCGACCCCTGCGCGGTTGGCGGGGGCCGGACTGGGCCCGTTGGCGCGAATTGCTGCGCCTCGGCTTGCCCATGGGGTTCTCCAATTTGGTGGAGATTACGGCATTCACCCTCATCGCGCTGTTCATTGCGCCGCTGGGGGCCGAGATCGTGGCCGGACACCGCATCGTCGCCAATCTGGCGACCCTCTGTTACATGCTCCCGCTCTCCATTTCCCTCGCCACCCTGGCAGCCGTCGGTCAGGCCATGGGGGCCAGGGACCTGCCGGCCGCCCGTGTCGCCGTTCTCGCCGGACTATCCCTAGGCGCCGGGCTTGCCGTGTTGGCCGCTGCGAGTCTTTGGTTCTTTGCCGACCCGGTGGTCGCCGCCTATACCGACAGCTTGGCCGTCCGACGGGTCGCCTTGGCACTGATTCCCTACATTGTCTTTTACCAGTTTTTCGATGCTTTACAGACGGTCTCCAGCCATGCATTGCGGGCCTGTCGGGTCACTTTCCTGCCCATGGTGGTCCAGGTCGGCTGCTTCTGGGGTCTCGGTCTTGGTGGCGGAGCCTGGTTGGCGTACCGAGGAGATCCGCCTTTGGGGGTCGCGGGATTTTGGCTTGCGGCGGTGGGCGGTCTGGTGGGGGCGATTTTGTGCCTCGGCCCCTTGCTGCATCGCATTCTGTTCGCTCCCAGAGGGGGATAATTATGAATTCAGGCTGCAAGCTTCATGAAAGCTTGTGCTAGTATCTTTAGCCTTTCGACGCTCTAACCGGGCGGAATCCGGCCAACCCGGCACTGCCGC
>SSTA01000386.1 GCA_009469685.1 Azonexaceae bacterium
ACCACCGGCGTCTTTGCCGCCGACTTGATCGTCGATGCCCACGACCGCCAGGGCCTGCTCAGGGACATTTCCGAAATTTTTACCCGCGAGAAGATCAACGTCATCGGGGTCAATACCCAATCGAAGCAGGGCAAAGCCCATATGGGATTCACGGTCGAGATCGGCAACCTGGGGCAGCTCCAGCGTACGCTTTCGTTGATCCACGAAGTCGAAGGGGTGGTCGCGGCGCGGCGGGTCTGACAAGGTTTATCGGGAGGCACGACCCGCGGGCTCCGATTTGTGTTGGCAGGCCCCGGAAATCGGCGCGACGCCTTACACGGGATCACCGGAACTGTGCTTCCGTCTGCCGGAACGAAAGAAAAGGCGGCCGATCGGCCGCCTCGGATGCGTAGGGCTTGGACTTAAGAACGACGGCGGCGCGAAAGACCAAGGCCGAGCAGACCCAAGCTGAGAAGCGCCAAACTTGCCGGCTCCGGAACTTCCGCCCTGAGGTCCAGCGCGAGAGAAAGGGAGTCCAATCCCCAGCCTTCGTCAGACCAACCTTGCCAACCCGCCCCCGAGGGGGTGATGAGCATGGTGAGGGACGAACTGGTGTGGGCAAAGCTCAAGGCGGAGGCGGTCGCCATGTCGACCAAGTCGTCAGAGAAATACACGGAACCATCGATCTGCCCGTTATCGACCAATTGAGTGCCGCCGCCGAAATCGACAATCGTTCCAAGGGCGTTGTTCGTCGTCATGCTCAGGACGAGGTTGCCATCGATGTAAATGTCTAAATTATCGGGCGAACAGCAGCCCCCATCGCGACTATCCCAAGAGTTCAAGAAGCCCAGCAGCATGTCGATGCGGGCGCTGGAATGAGCTGCGAGGCCGGACCAGGTCAGGCTGAGCGAATCGCCGTTCCCGTTGAAATAATCGCCCGACCAGCTCTTGCCGGCGCTGCCCGAGTAGGAACCCGTAGCAGCTGTTGTAAAACCAGTGTAGGCCGTACTAATCGAGACACCGGGTGCAATGAAGATCGGATCGTCAAAATTGACGGAATAAACGGTGGTATCTGCCCATGCGTTGCTGCCCGAGGTTGCGAGGGCGAGGGCGGCGAGCGCAACAAGCGAAGATTTGAGAGGCATTTATTGCTCCTTTCCGATATTTGGTTGGCGCACGACCAGCGCAAAATCCCGATTTCAATTGGGCTGGTCGACTGAAAGCAAGAAATGGGCTATGGAAATTTTCAATTAAAAAACAGGTGGTTGAATTTTGAACGCTGGCGCGCTGTAAAGATTTTCGACGGGACCTCCGTCATGCGTCCCGGACCCGAACGTCCGTTGAGCTGAAAGTGCTTGCGAAGCTTGTGCGCCTCACGCTGGGCGTGGCCAAGATCCGAACACTCGATCCGCGGAATTCAATGGTGCCGTACCGCGGGACCGGTTTTCGTGCTCCCCGTGGGTTCAGGACTTGCCCAGGGCCAGCATCAATTCGCCTTGAGCGCTGTGGGGCTTTGCCCTGGCCGAACCGCGGCGGGTGTACTGGCCGTTCCCGTTCATTTCCCAGGTGTTCTGGTTGTCGGCCAGATAGAACTTGAGGCCTTCGTTGATGACCCGCTTCTTGAGCTTGGCGTCCAGGATGGGAAAAGCGAGTTCGATACGGCGGAAGAAATTGCGCTCCATCCAGTCTGCGCTCGAGAGATAGACCTTCTCTTCGCCGTTGGCGTGAAAATAGAACACCCGGTGATGTTCGAGGAAGCGGCCGATGACGGAGCGGATACGGATATTTTCGGACAAGCCTTTGACTCCGGGCCGCAGGGCGCAGACGCCACGCACCAGGAGATCGATTTCGACGCCTGCCTGGGAGGCCTCGTACAAGGCGTGGATGGTTTCCGGCTCCAGCAGCGAATTCATCTTGGCGATGATGCGCGCTTTCTTGCCGGCCCGGGCCGCTTCAGCTTCTTTCCCGATAGCGGCGATGACATTCGGCTGAAGGGTGAAGGGTGCCTGCCAAAGATGTTTGAGTGTCCGCGCCTGGCCGAGACCGGTGAGCTGTTTGAACACCTCGCTGACGTCGTGGGTGATTTCTTCGTTGGCGGTGAGGAGTCCGAAATCCGAGTAAAGCCGCGCAGTGCGGGGGTGGTAATTGCCGGTGCCCAGGTGGGCGTAGCGGCGCAATCCGCCGTTTTCCCGCCGCACGATGAGCAGCGCCTTGGCGTGGACCTTGTAGCCAACGACGCCGTAAACGACGTGGGCACCGACATCTTCGAGCTTGGTCGCCCAGCCGATGTTGGCTTCTTCGTCGAAACGGGCCATCAACTCCACGACCACGGTGACTTCCTTGCCGTTCTGGGCTGCGCGAATCAGCGACTGCATGAGCACCGAGTCGGTTCCCGTACGGTAGACGGTCATCTTGATGGCCACCACCTCGGGGTCGCTGGCCGACTGATGCAAGAGATCGATGACTGGGGAGAAGGACTGATAGGGATGGTGCAGGAGGACATCACCGGCACTGATCGAGGTAAAGATGCTGACGCCCTTTTCCAGCTGTTTCGGCAGGCCGGGGAAGAACGGCGGGAATTTGAGGTCGGGGCGATCAACCCAGTCCGGGACCTGCATCAGGCGGACCAGATTGACCGGGCCGTGGGGTCGATAGAGGTCGATGTCGTCGAGACCGAACTGTCCCAGCAGGAAGCGGGTCATGGCGGGGGAGCAGTTGTCTGCCACCTCCAGGCGCACGGCGTCGCCGAAGTGGCGCTGGGGCAATTCGCCCTGGAGCTTGGTCCGCAGATTGGTGACTTCTTCCTCATCCACGAAAAGATCCGAGTTGCGGGTGACCCGAAACTGGTAGCAGCCGACCACGTTCATCCCGGAGAAGAGTTCGCCGACGAATTCGTGCAGGATGGAGGACAGGAAGACGAATCCGTACTCGCAATCCGCCAAGGTTTCTGGCAGCCGGATGACCCGCGGCAATACTCGCGGCGCCTGGACGATGGCGGCCCCGGAACTGCGGCCGAAGGCGTCCTTGCCCTCGAGTTCGACGGCGAAGTTGAGGCTCTTGTTGAGCACTCGCGGGAAGGGATGAGAAGGATCCAGACCGATAGGGGTGAGGACCGGCATCATCTCCCGCCGGAAATACTCGAGTATCCAGTCCCGTTGGGCTTCGTTCCAGGTCGCGCGACGCAGGAATCGGATGCCCTGCTGCTCCAGGCGGGGGAAAAGCACGGCGTTCAGCTCGTCGTATTGCTCGGCGACGATGGCGTGGGCTTCCCGGCTGACCTTGCGGAAGGCGTCCTGCGCGGTTGCCCCGTCGGTGGTCACTGCCGGGGAATTGCCGCGGATTTGCTCTTTCAGTCCGGCAACCCGGATTTCGAAAAATTCGTCCAGATTGCTGGAGACAATGCACAGGAAGCGCAAACGCTCCAGAACGGGAACACGTTCATCCCGGGCTTGAGCGAGGACGCGGCGATTGAAGGCGAGGATGCCGAGTTCCCGATTGAGGTAGTCGGTGGCAGGGAAGCGGCCGGCAGCGGGAAGACGGGACATGGCGGGGAGGCGATCGGTAAAGGATAAGAATAATCTTATTTCGGGATTATTGCGGGAACATGACAGTCGGGCTCATCCCGCAGCGATGCTAGAATTCGCCGACTCTTCCTCGCTTCCCGCCCATGTCCTACGAAATGGTCGCCGCTGTCGACCTCGGCTCCAACAGTTTTCGCCTGCAGGTGGGGCGAGTGGTGGAAGACCAGATCTACCCCCTCGATTCCCTCAAGGAACCGGTGCGCCTTGCTTCCGGACTGACCGCCGACAAGCGCCTCGACCTGGCTTCCCAGACCCGGGCGCTCGACGCCCTGCGCCGTTTCGGCGAACGGCTGCGTGGGCTGGATGGCGGGGCCGTGAGGGCAGTGGCCACCAATGCCTTGCGGGTGGCCAAGAATGCCGGAGAGTTTCTGCCTCAGGCCGAAGCGGCGCTCGGATTTCCCGTCGAAATCATCGCCGGGCGCGAGGAAGCACGCCTGATCTATCTCGGCGCTTCCCATTCCCTTCCTGGGGCTGGCCACAAGCGCCTGGTCGTGGATATCGGGGGCGGCTCAACGGAATTCATCATCGGCAAACGCCACGAGCCCCAGCTGATGGAATCTCTTTACATGGGTTGTGTCAGCTACACCTTGCGCTACTTCCCCGATGGGCGCATGGACAAGAAACGGCTACGCGATGCTCAGGTGGCGGCGGCCAAGGAAATCGAACTCATTGCCCATGATTACCTGCGGCTCGGCTGGAAGGAGGCCGTGGGGTCCTCGGGTACGGCGAGGGCCATTGCCGACGTCCTGGAACTCAACGGCCTCAACCCGGCAGGCGAGGCGGGGATCACCCGCGAAGGGCTGGA
>SSTA01000076.1 GCA_009469685.1 Azonexaceae bacterium
CCGTCCGACACCACGAGGATTTCCGAGGGGCCGGCGACCATGTCGATACCGACGATGCCGAAGACGCGGCGCTTGGCGGTGGCCACGTAGGCATTCCCGGGGCCGACGATCTTGTCCACCTGCGGCACCCTGGCGGTACCGTAAGCGAGGGCCGCGACGGCCTGGGCGCCGCCAATGGCGAATACGCGGTCCACTCCGGCCAGACAGGCGGCGGCCAAGACCAATTGATTCTTCTCACCGTCCGGAGTGGGCACCACCATGATCAGTTCGCCGACACCTGCCACCTTGGCGGGGATGGCGTTCATCAGCACCGACGACGGATAGGCCGCCTTACCCCCGGGGACGTAGAGGCCGACGCGGTCCAGCGGGGTGACCATCATGCCCAGTCGAGTACCATCGGCTTCGCTATAGGTCCAGCCTTCCAGCTTCTGGCGCTCGTGGTAGGCGCGGATGCGCCCGGCGGCGGCCTCCAGGGCCGCGCGGCGCTCGGCGGGGAGACCGTCGAGGGCGGCCTGAAGTTCGGCCCGGCCCAGTTCGAGTTCGGCCGGTGAGGACACCGCGAGACGGTCAAATCGGTTGGTGTATTCGACCACGGCGGCATCGCCCCGAGCCTTCACGTCAGCGAGGATCGCGGCGACCGTGCGCTCGATGTGCTCGTCGGCGGCGGCCTCGAAAGCCAGGAGGGCATCGATGCGGGCGGTGAAATCGGCGTCGGCCGTGGACAGCCGCTTGATGGGGACAGTCATCTCATTGCTCCACCGCCCCGGCAAAGGCGTCGATAATGGGTTGCAAGGTTTCCCGCTTGACCTTGAGGGAGGCCTGATTGACCACCAGGCGGCTGGAGATGGGCATGATGTCCTCCACCGCCACCAGGTTGTTGGCCTTGAGCGTCCCGCCGGTGGACACCAGGTCCACGATGGCGTCGGCCAAACCCGCGAGGGGTGCGAGTTCCATGGAACCGTAGAGTTTGATCAGGTCCACATGGACGCCCTTGGCGGCGAAGTGTTCCCGCGCCGTCTTGATGTACTTGCTGGCCACCTTGAGGCGTGCCCCCTGGCGGACGGCGTTGTCGTAATCGAAACCGGCGGGAACGGCCACCATCATGCGGCACTTGGCGATCTTGAGATCCAGGGGCGCATAGAGGCCTTCCCCACCGTGCTCGATGAGGACGTCCTTGCCCGCCACGCCCAGATCGGCAGCGGCGTACTGGACGTAGGTGGGCACGTCGGTGGCGCGGACGATGACCACCCGCACCTCGGGCCGGTTGGTACCGATGATGAGTTTCCGGGAAGTTTCCGGGTTTTCCTCGGGGACAATCCCTGCCGCCGCAAGCAAAGGCAGGGTCTCGTCGAAGATGCGGCCCTTGGAAAGGGCGATGGTAATGCCGTTCACGGAATGATCTCGTGGTAAAAAGCGGATTTTACCGCAAAGGCCTTCTCTCCCCATGAGTGCCATCGTCTACGCCCTCGCCGCCAATGCCGGCATCGCCGTCTCGAAAGGGGCCGCCGCCCTATACACCGGTTCGTCCGCCATGATGGCCGAAGCCGTCCATAGCAGCGCCGATTGCGCCAACCAACTCCTGCTGCTCCTGGGACTCAAACAGGCCAAAAAGGAACCGACTGCCCAGCATCCCCTGGGATTTGGCAAGGCGACCTATTTCTGGTCCTTTGTCGTGGCCTTGATGCTTTTCTCCCTAGGCGGAGCTTTTTCGATGTATGAAGGCATCCACAAGCTTTCCCATCCCGAACCGATCGAGAACCCTTTGATCGCCATCATCGTCCTCGCCGTCGGGATCGTCCTGGAAGCCTGGTCGCTCAAAGGTTGTGTCGCCGAAATCCGGGAAAAGGCCGGCGACATGCCTCTCTGGCGCTATTTCAAGGAAAGCCGCGAAGCCGAGCTGATCGTGGTCATGGGCGAGGACATCGCCGCGCTGCTGGGACTGGCGTTCGCCCTGGGCGCCATCAGCCTGGCGGTGGTAACCGGCAATCCGATGTTCGACGCCATCGGCAGCATCGCCGTGGGAATCCTGCTGGTGGTGGTGGCCATCGGAGTCGGCTTCCAGGTCCAGAGCCTGCTGATCGGGGAGAGTGCCGCGCCGGATACCGTCGAGCGCATGCGCACGTGGCTGGGGGCCCGCAAAGAGATTGCCGAACTCTACAATCTCATGAGCCTGCAAATGGGCAGCTACATTTTTGTCGCGATCAAGGCCCGCATGACCGAAGAGGGTGAAGCCCTTCAACTGGTGGAAGACGTCAATCGCGTCCAGGACGACCTCAAGGCGGCGTTTCCCGAGATTCGTTGGGTGTTCTTCGAGCCGGACGACAAGCGGGAGGGCTGAACCCTCTGCAAGTGGCCGTAGGGCGGCGTTGCCCTGCGCCGAAAGCCGGCGCTCTAGTGCGCTCGCTTGACGCAAGC
>SSTA01000387.1 GCA_009469685.1 Azonexaceae bacterium
AATGACGATGTAGCCGAGGACTTCCAGCGCGAACATGCCGGCGGTGACGATCATTTCGGCAATGGACGGGAAGTAGTTCCAGCCGCTGTCGACGCCCAGCCCGGTGTCGTAGCCGATGAGGAAGCCGTTGATGCGCAGGAACACCCCGCCGACCATGATGGCGATGCCGGCGAGGAAGAGCCGGGCCGGATTGCGCCGGCTGGCAGTGGAACCGACCAGGGCGAAAGGTGCCAGGAAGGCGAGGTTTTCGATCCAGAAGACGAAGGCCTCCAGACTGGGCTTGAAGGCGTTGGCCAGCGCACCGCGGACCACCAGGTCGCCGAACCGGACCGCCATATAGAGCCCCAATACGCCCAGCATGACCTTGGCCATGGGTTCCAGAAGGTGGATTTCGATCTGCCGCCGGTAGGCCGAGGAGGCCACGCAGGACTCGAAAAGCACCACGCCGTAGCCGATCGCGATGGCGGTCAGCAGGTAGAGCAGGGGGACCACGGGCGTCTGCCACAAGGGATTGACCTGGGGACCCATCACCACCAGGAGCGTCCCCAGGGACGACTGGTGCATCATGGGCAGCAGGGTGCCGAGGGCAATGAAGAAGAAGAGCACCTTGTCCAGCTTCTTGCGGGCGTCCTTCATGCCCCACTTCTCCATGAAGGTGGGCGAGAACTCGATCCACATCACGGTGATGTAGGCGGAGATACAGACGGCCACCTCGAACATGACCGAATTGGGGTTGGCGTAACCCGGCCAGAAGATGTGCCAGAAATTCCAGTAGCGGCCCAGGTCGAAGATGACGCCCACTCCCGCGAGGGTGTAGCCGAAGAGGCTGGCCAGCAGGGCGGGACGGACCAGCGGGTGGTAGTGGCCGCGGTTGAAGATATAGACCAGCATGGCCACCGAGAAGCCACCGCAGGCGAAGGCCGACCCGATGATGACATCCACCACCACCCAGATTCCCCAGGGGTAGCCGTCATTCAGGTTGGTGACCGCTCCGAGCCCGAACAGGAAACGCGCGACCAGCACCGTAAGCATCGCAATGGCCAGCGCTCCGCACACCAGGGTTGTCGGGTTGAGCAGATTGCCGCCGACCGGGGTCGGCGCTGCGTGACGATGAGCGCTCATGACCGATCTCCTTCCTTGCCTTCTTCCTCGGCGACCACGTTGCGCCGGGCGACGAAGGTCAGCGCGCCGAGGACGGCGATGGGCATGACCAAGCCGCCGTAGAGGGTGTGCTGGATGGTTTCCGAAGTGGCGGCGGAAGCCTTGGGCGGCAGATCGGGCATGCCCGCCTTTTGGAAATTCACCGCCGAGAGCTTCAAGACCTGGGTGCCGCCGTATTCGGTTTCGCCGTACACGTGCTGGAGGTAATGGCCCACCTGGGCCTGGTAGCTCTGGTCGGGTTCGTCGCGCCAGCCATGGCGATGGCGGGCACCCTTGCCGTCCTCTCCGCCGGCCAGCACCTTCTCCTGGGCGTGGCGCAAGCGACCGCGGGGAATGGCGGTCCAATCGCCGGGCTTGAGCGCCAGACGCCGCTTGGCCTCCGCCAGCAGATCCTCGGTGCGGCCGAAGAGGGTCGCGCCGGTGGGGCACACCTCGGCGCAGGCCGAGTAATGACCGTCCTGGTGACGATGGCGGCAGAGTTCGCATTTGCCGATCTTGCCGGTAGGGGAATCGTACTGGTACTTGGGGATGCCGAAGGGGCAGGCGGCGACGCAGTAGCGGCAACCGATGCAGGCATCCGCGTCGTAACCGACGATGCCGGTCTCGGGATCCTTCTTCATGGCTGACACCGGGCAGGCCGAGACGCAAGACGGATCGGCGCAGTGCATGCAGGAGGTCTTCATGAAGGAATAGCCGTTTTCTTCGGCGTCCTTCGTTTCCATGGTGCCGTGCCGGTACATCTTGATCAGGTTGAAGGTGTGGCCCGAGGTATCCAGCGGGGTATCCCACAGCTTATCCATGACGTTGAATTCGGGCGTGTTCTCGTTCACCCGCTTGCAGGCCGCCACGCAAGCCTGGCAGCCGATGCACAGGGTAGCGTCGTAGAGCAGCCCGAGTCCTTCCGGTGGACGCGGGTGCGTCTCGCGGGCCGAGACCGCGACCGGCGCAACGGTTGCGGCTGCCGCCGCGCCGCCGGCCAGACAGCTTCTGAGGAAATTGCGACGGGTGGTCATGTCACGCCTCCGCGGATTCGTTGGCCTTGGCGTTCTGGGATTTCTGCTTTTCCAACTCCTCGGCCTTATGCGACAGGCCGAGGTTTCTGGCTGCCATGGCGCCGGCTCCGGCGGCCGCCCCAGCCACTGCGGCCAGCACAGCGGCCGATCCCAGGCTGGAGCCGACACCCTTCTGCTCGGAAATCCGTGGCAGGTAGGCGCTGGGCTCTATGCTCTTGAGCTTGGCGACGGTATGGATCGGTTTGGCAAAACCGACGCCCTGCTCGGTGCAGCCGATGCAGGGGTGGCCGCAGGCGACCGGCCAGGTGCCGGCCCCGGCGTCGCCGAAGAGGATCACCGAACAGTTGGCGTAGGTCTCCGGCCCCTTGCAGCCCAGCTTGTACAGGCAGTAGCCCTTCCTGTGCCCGTCGTCGCCGAATTCCATGGCGAAGCGCCCGGCGTCGAAGTGGGCCCGGCGCTCGCAGTTCTCGTGGATGAGGCGGGAATAGGCAAACTTGGGACGGCCCAGTTGATCCACCGCCGGCAGGGCGCCAAAGGTGAGGAAATGGACCACCGTCGACAGGAAATTGTAGGGATTGGGCGGGCAGCCGGGAATGGTCACCACCGGTTTCCCGAGCACCTTGGCGACGCCGGATGCGCCGGTGGGGTTGGGGTCGGTGGAGGGCATGCCGCCCCAGGAGGCGCAGGAGCCGATGGCGATCACCGCCGCAGCGTGCTCGGCGCACTCCTTGGTCAGTTCGATGGCGGTCTTGCCGCCGATCTTGCAATAGACGCCGTTGTCCTTGGTCGGAATGGCCCCTTCGATGACCAGCACGTATTTGCCCTTGTTGGCCTCCATGGCCGCATGGCGCGCAGCTTCCACCTGATGGCCGGCGGCGGCGAAGAGCGTCTCGTGGTAGTCGAGGGAGATGACGTCGAGGATGAGTTTTTCCAGGGTAGGGTGTTCCGCCCGCAACATGGATTCGGAACAGCCCGTGCATTCCTGGAAATGCAGCCAGATCACGCTCGGCCGCGGCTTGGTCGCCACTGCCTCGGCCACTGCGGCATCGGCCCCCTGGGGCAGGCCCAGGGTCGTTGCCAGGGCGGAGCAGAATTGCAGGAATTCCCGCCGCGTCATGGACAGCCGCGCTGCGGCCATGTCGATGCGCCCGTCGTCTTCCAGCGCAATCAGAGACTGGTTTGCCATCTTATCCCCCTAATATTTCTACCGGTGGTCCGGCGTCCTCTCTGTCGGGGGGAGTGTTCTTGTCGGTACTGAAGTAGCCTCGTGTTGCAGGACCCGTGCCAGGTCTAGGGAAGTCTTAATAATCAGATCATTAGGATTTGCTTATCCGGCCTGGGCCTATAAAAGCCTGTCATTTGCTGTCCAGCTTGGAAAGAGAGGTGGTCAGAGGCATGTCATCCGAAAGGACTAATCTCTCTCCAGGCAGATGAGCAATGCTCCCTCGTCCACCGAGTCCCCAGCGCTGACATGAACCTCGGTCACGGTTCCCGAGTAAGGCGTCGGGATGTCGAGGGAAACCTTGCCGGTTTCCAGCGTCAGGATGTTATCGTCCCGTTCGACATGGTCGCCCGGTTTGACCAGCACTTCCAGGATGAAGACATTGCCGTTGGCGCAATTGCCACAGGATTCCCAGCATTCCGGGTATTTGGGCATGCGGACGTTGGCAGTGGACACGGTCGTCGCTTCTCCTGCTCAGGCTTGCAATTCGGTCACCTTGCCGTATAATGCGCGGCTCACGAAACGCGCCCGTAGCTCATCTGGATAGAGTACTTGGCTACGAACCAAGGGGTAGGGAGTTCGAATCTCTCCGGGCGCGCCAGAATATATCACGGGCTGAACCGACCACGGTTCGGCCCGTTTGTCTTTCTGCGCGCCAGAGCTGCGATGATTGCGCGAAGGACGGAAGGTACTCATGTTCATTGGATCCTTGAGCCGTGTGAGGGTGAGCTTTCCTTGCTCGTTCGTCTTCCGAGTCGACGACATTCTGCGTCTGGTTCCCGTATGGGGAGATTGTTGAAGGGGTAGAAGAGGATTTTGTTCTGAGCCTGGGGATCGCTGCTGGTAGGCGGGGCAGCGCGATCTTCCGATGTGAATTCCGGCATGGGCAGC
>SSTA01000388.1 GCA_009469685.1 Azonexaceae bacterium
ACGCGTCCTGGCGATGCGGTCCTGCTCCTTGCCCTGGGCCGGATGTGCGAGCGCCAGCGCTTATGGGGCAAGGCCCAGAGCTATTTCGAGGCTTCCCTCGCGGTGGACGACAGCCGCGACGCGCATCTGGAACTCGCCCGGCTGATGGAGCGACTCGAGCGCGACGATGAGGCGAATCGCCACTACCGCCTGAGCGTAGGCGAAAAGACATCTGAATAAACAACACGGAGGAGACCATGCTGAACATCGACATGCGCAAGATTTACAACTTCTACCCGATAGAGCCGGCTCCCAACCCGGCCAATCTTCCCACGGGAGGCGATCTTTATTACGAGTGCCTGGATTGCACCGGGATCGTCAGTTCCGTCCCCCGCATCAAGGCGGCCTGTACCTGCGGCAATATCACCGGCAACGGCGGCGTCGCCACCATCAAGGATCCGACCCGGGTGAGGGTGGTGCGGGGGAAACTCAAGTAGGGGCTGACTCAGGAATCGGCGTGCAGCGCCGAGCGAGAGCCCACTTTGGAGTCGGACCGGGCGGCGGACTTGGTGCCGTTCGGGGATCCGGTCTTCACAACCAGTCCCGGGGCTGCAGGAAAACCTCGTAGAGCTGAGCCTCGGGACTGCCCGGCTCCGGTTTCCAGTCGTAACGCCATTTCACGATCGGAGGCAGGGACATCAGGATCGATTCCGTGCGTCCCCCAGACTGAAGGCCGAACAGGGTCCCGCGATCCCAGACCAGGTTGAATTCCACGTAGCGTCCCCGGCGATAGGCCTGGAAATCGCGCTCCCTCTCGCCGTAGGGGACATCCCGGCGGCGGGCCAGAATGGGGAGGTAAGCCCGGGTGAAGGCGTCGCCCACCGCCCGGGTGAGGTCGAAGCAGCGTTCGAAGCCGCCTTCGTTGAGGTCGTCAAAGAAGACGCCGCCGACCCCGCGGGGTTCGTTGCGGTGTTTGAGGAAGAAATACTCGTCGCACCAACGCTTGTAGCGGTCATGGACATCGGCGCCGAAAGGGGCGAGGGCGTCGCGGCAGGTGGCGTGGAAGTGGCGGACGTCCTCCACCTCGCCGTAATACGGGGTGAGGTCCATGCCGCCGCCGAACCACCAGACGTCGTCCTCGCCGTCCTTGCTGGCGACGAAGACCCGTACGTTCATGTGGGCCGTGGGGCAATAGGGATTGCGGGGATGGAGCACCAGCGACACCCCCATGGCCTCCCAGGCGCGGCCCGCCAACTGGGGCCTGACGGCGGTGGCGGAGGCGGGCAGCTTGCTTCCGGTGACGTGGGAAAAATTGACCCCGCCCCGCTCGAAAAACGCGCCTTCCTCGATCAGCCTTGAAATGCCGCCTCCGCCTTCGGGACGTACCCAGGAATCCGAGCGAAACGCCTGGCCGTCAAAGGTTTCCAACTCATTGACGATACGTCCTTGCAGGCCGGTGAAGTAGTCCTTGAGGCGTGTGGTGTCCATGGGTGCTCCGCGATGATGAAAGGGCAACCGGTCGATTGCGCCGGGCCGCCCTTCTGCTGGTTGGCGACAGGGTCAGCGGCTGATCGCCCGGTAACCGATGTCCTTGCGATACTGCATGCCGTCCCAGGCAATCTGACCGGCGGCCTCGTAGGCGCGTTTCTGGGCCTGGCGGACGTTTTCGCCGAGGGCGGTGACGCAGAGCACGCGACCGCCGCTGGTCGCCACCCGGCCATCCTTGTCGGCAGTACCGGCATGGAAGACATGAACCTCGTCGGAGAAGCAGTTGCCCTCGGGCAGGCCGCTGATGATGTCGCCTTTCTGCGGCGTCGCGGGGTAATGGGCGGCGGCCAGCACGACGCCCAGGGCGACGCGGCGGTCCCATTCGGCTTCCACCTCATCGAGGGTTCCATCGACGCCGTGTTCGAGCAGGGCGACGAAGTCGGACTTCAGTCGCATGAGGATGGGCTGGGTTTCCGGATCGCCCATGCGGCAATTGAATTCCAGGGTCTTCACCGAGCCGCCCTTGCCGATCATGAGGCCGGCGTAGAGAAAGCCGGTGTAAGGAATGCCGTCCGCTGCCATGCCGCGCACCGTGGGCAGGATGATTTCCCGCATTGCTTTGGCATGGATTTCCGGGGTCACCACCGGAGCAGGGGAGTAGGCGCCCATGCCTCCCGTATTGGGACCGGTGTCGCCGTCGCCGATGCGCTTGTGATCCTGGCTGGAGGCCAACGGGAGGACGTTCTTGCCATCGACCATGACGATGAAGCTGGCTTCCTCGCCGTCGAGGAATTCCTCGATCACGACCCGGGCGCCCGCCTCGTTGTGCTGCACTCCCAGCGTGTTGCCGGACAACATGTCATCGATCGCCGCGTGCGCTTCGCCCAGGCTCGTCGCCACGACGACCCCCTTCCCCGCCGCCAGGCCATCGGCCTTGATGACGATGGGAGCGCCCTTTTTCTCGATGTAGGCGTGGGCCGCGGCGGAATCGGAAAAGGTCTCGAATTCGGCCGTCGGGATGCCGTGGCGGGCCATGAAACGCTTGGCGAAGTCCTTGGAGGATTCGAGCTGGGCGGCTTCCCGGGTGGGGCCGAAAATCTTCAGGCCGCGGGCCCGGAAGGTATTGACGATACCGGCCGCCAAGGGGGCTTCGGGGCCGACCACGGTGAGGTAGATCTTCTCCTTCTCGGCGAAATCGGCCAGGGCGACCGGATCGGTGATGGCGAGGTTTTCGAGTTCATGCTCGCGGGCCGTACCGGCATTGCCGGGGGCGACGTAAACCTTCTGCAGGCCGGGAGACTGGGCCAGGCGCCAGGCCATGGCGTGCTCGCGGCCGCC
>SSTA01000389.1 GCA_009469685.1 Azonexaceae bacterium
CCTGAATGTGGTCGAGTTCTACTACCCCGAGGAGATTGTCGATTTCGAGCGGGATTTCATCGAAGCCGAGCGGGCGGCTTACATGGAGACCGCCATCGAGGACGACGACATCGGCGAACGCATGGATCGTGGCCGGCGGGCGCTGATGAAGGCCGGCAGGAATGAAGTCGGTCCCTACCAGAGTCCCATGGAGGACGGCATGCAGCATTTCCACGAGTTCTATCGTCGAGTGATGACCATCGGTGCCAAGTGAGGGGGGGCGCGCGAGGTGTGGGGCGGCGGGAGGCGGCCGGGTTAGCGGGCTGAACCCGTTTTCCGCGCTGTTCTCTCCACTCTGAACGATGCAGTCGCTCTGGATGGTCGTCGCCAGCCTGCTGTTCGCCTGCATGGGCGTCTGCGTCAAGCTGGCCGCCCAGACCCACTCCGCGGTGGAAATCGTCTTTTACCGCAGTTTCATCTCGCTGCTGATCATGGCGGCCTTGATCCGCTTGCGGGGAGGGTCTTTCGCGACGCGACACTGGCGCTGGCAGATCGGGCGCGGCTTGGTCGGTTTTCTGGCCCTGTTCTCGTATTTCTGGGCCATTACGCTCTTGCCGCTGGCGACGGCAGTGACCCTCAACTACACCTCGGCGATCTTCCTCGCCCTTTACCTGGCCTTGGCGGGTTGGCGCCTCAGCGGCGGCATGCTGGCCGCCCTCGGCCTCGGCCTGGCCGGCGTGGTGCTCCTGCTCAGGCCTACCCTGCAAGCGGACCAGTTGGCCGGTGGCCTCATCGGCCTGGGATCCGGGGTGCTCGCCGGAATGGCTTATTTTAGCGTTCGCGAACTGGGCGCCCGAGGAGAACCGGAGACTCGTACCGTTTTCTACTTTTCACTGGTGGCGTCGGTGGGATCGGGGCTTTGGGCGGCCCTCGCGGATTGGCATCGGGTGGATTTCGCCAGCGGGCCGCTGTTGGCAGGAGTGGCGGTTTTCGCCACCGCCGCCCAGTTGGCCATGACCCGCGCCTACACGCGCGGCAAGACCCTCCTGGCGGCGGCGCTGGCTTACAGCACGGTCGTCTTCTCCAGCCTGTTCGGTGCCGTGTTCTGGGGCGAAACCCTGCCGCCATCGGCTTGGCTTGCCGTGGCCCTGATCGTCGTTTCGGGAATTGCCGCGACCCACTTTTCCCGCGCCAATCCTGCGGAACAAGACTAGAAAGCGGAGCTAGCCTGGGCTGTCCCGATTGCGCCACGGGTACGCGGCGAATTCGGTCTTTCGCGAGCAATTCGCCAGGAGCCGATGGGCTTGCGCGCGGCGAGTCCCGCCAACTTGACCGCGATCCACCCTGCCCGGGCTTTCCTCGGCGCCCAGCGACCCCTAGACGGCTCGCTCCCGCCAGATGCTGGCATCCGAGCTACGGATGAAGTATCCGGGTTAAACTCACCCTAAATGCAAGGAGGAGACCACCATGATCGTCGTCGATCACCAGACCAACCGGGTCAGCGTCAGCGTCTTTGGCGAATTCACCCTGGCGGATTACAAGGAATTCGAGGAAATCGTCAATTACAAGGTCAAGTTCGAGGGACCGGTGGACCTTTACTTCGATCTGCGCGAGATGGCTGGTTTTACGCTTGACGTGGCTTGGGAGGAAGTGCGGTTTTCCCGCGCCCACGCCCACGATTTCAACTGCATCGCCGTGGTCACCGACAGTCAGTGGATGACCTGGAGCGCATGGATTTCCCAGAGTTTCGTCGATGCCGACGTGGAAGTGTTCGACAATGCGGACGAGGCAAAGGCCTGGCTCGATGGAGAGGCTCTCGCGTAGCGACCGGAGGGGCCCATGGTTTTCACGACCCTGGTTGACGCCGCCACTCTGGCGAGCCACCTAGACGATCCGGCTTGGCGCATTGTCGATGTCCGCCACCAGCTTGCCGATCCGCAGGCGGGCGAGCGTGCCTACCGGGAAGGGCATCTTCCCGGCGCTCGATTCCTTCACTGCGACCGCGATCTTTCCGGTCCCCGCGATGGTCGCAACGGTCGTCACCCGCTACCGGATCCCGGGATGTTGGCGGCCAGACTTGCAGCGGCAGGCATAGGGCACGGTGTGCAGGTCGTGATCTACGATGACAGCCAAGGCATGATCGCCGGGCGCCTGTGGTGGCTATTGCGGGCATTAGGCCACCGGGCGGTGGCTCTTCTCGACGGTGGCCTTGGGGCTTGGCTCGCAGCGGGCGGCCCTTTGGAAACCGTCGTTAGGCCCGTCAATCCGGTGCTCTCCTGGGCTCCCGGGACCGCTTGGCCGGCGGTGGATGCCGCTACGTTACTCGCTCGCCTGGGGCGTCCCGGTGCCCTCATCGTAGACGCTCGCAGTCCGGACCGATTTCGCGGCGAGAACGAGACCCTCGATCCCGTCGCCGGCCACATCCCCGGTGCGGTCAATCGCTTTTTCCGCGACAATCTCGCTGCCGATGGCCGTTTCAAGCCGCCCGAGCGTTTGTGGGCCGAGTGGATGGAGCGGCTCGCCGGCGTCGCCCCCGAGGAGGTTGTCCATCAATGCGGGTCCGGAGTTTCGGCCTGCCACAATCTCCTGGCAATGGAAATTGCCGGAATGCCGGGCTCGCAGCTCTACGCCGGCTCCTGGAGCGAATGGTGTGCTGATTCCGGGCGGCCCGTCGCAACCGGTTGCTAAGGGCTTGTCGGACGCAAAATAGGTCGCGTGCAGGCTTGGGCGTTCAGACCGCCGGGTTGCTCGGGATTGCCGAGGTCAGAACTCCGAGATTCGGGTCCGGCGCCAGGGTCGAGCTCGATTGCGCTCAGGCCGGTTCGGCCTGAAGGAAATCCTCTAGAAGCTTGTCGAATTCCTGGAAATGACGCAGCAGGCTGCCGCGGACCTGAATGACGCCTTCGATGGCATGGACGCCATTGCCGTCTGCGCGATAAACGACGCGAATCGCCTTCAGTTCCTGAGCGATCTCCAGGTGGGCCTGATTGTGGGCCACTTTGTGCTCATGGGGGACGGAATCACCCATCATGGTCAATTCGACGAGATTGTGCTTCAGGGTGACCTCGACGAATGCACGGATCAACTCCTCGATATTGCCCTGGCAGATTTCGCGATGGTCTGCCCGGCATTGGCTGCAGTGACTCAAGACGCCCAGTTGATCGCAGGATCCCTGGATACGGTCAAGCAGTTCGATCATGTAGTCATGATCGCTGTGGATTTTATCGACGGCTTGTTCGGCGAGCATGGCGGGTTTCCGGTCTAATGGGGTGGGACGCCATCATCCGCAATGGCTGGGGAGACCCTAGGGTAGTCAGTGGCATATCCCGTGTCAAGGACAGTTGGGCTCGGAACGTGATCCATTTACGGTTCCGTCGATTTATTCGCCATTTGCGCCAGTGCCCACGCGACATGTTCGCGGACCAGGGGGTCCGGATGATCGCGTCGCGACGCCAGTGCCGTCCGCGCCTCCAGGGTGGCAGGGCCATTTCCTAAGGCCACCGCCAGATTGCGCAGCCAGCGGGGGTAGCCGATGCGCCGGATTGGACTTCCTTCCAGGCGGCGGGCGAAATCACTCGCAGTCCAGGCGAAGAGTTCGACGAGACTCGCAGTATCCAGGCCGCTACGCGGGGCGAAATCCGGGTCGCCCAGGCGGGCGAAGCGATTCCAGGGGCAACAAAGCTGGCAGTCGTCACAGCCGTAGATGCGATTGCCGATCAGCGGACGTAAGGGCTCGGGAATGGAGCCTTGGAGCTCTATGGTCAGGTACGAGATACAACGCCTTGCATCCACCCGGTAGGGGGCGGTGATGGCAGCGGTGGGGCAGGCGTCGAGACAGGCTGTGCAACGGCCGCAATGGTCGGCGACCGGCGGGTCGGGGGGCAGGGGCAGGTCGGTCAAGATATCCCCGAGAAAGCGCCAGGAGCCTTGCCGGGACAGGAGGAGGGTATGCTTTCCCCGCCAGCCGACGCCCGACCGGTCTGCAAATTCGACCTCCATCACCGGGGCGGAATCGGAAAATACCCGATAGCCGTAGGGTCCCACGATGTCCCCGATGGCGGTGGCAAGCCTCTGGAGGCGCTGGCGAACGGTCTTGTGATAATCGCGCCCGAGGGCGTAACGGGAAACGTAAGCCCGCTCGGGATCGGCCAAGGTGGCGAGAGGATCGGCCGCATCCGGGAGATAGTCGAGGGCCGCCGAAATGACCGTCACGGTTCCCGGAACCAAGGCTGCCGGGTCGCAGCGCAGATCGGCGTGGCGAGCCATATAATCCATGGTGCCGTGGCACCCGGCGGCCAGCCACTCGCGCAAGCGCTTGCCTGCCGCGCCGACTTCCGCCCTGGCGATACCGACGGCGGCAAAGCCAATTTCGCGGCCGCGGGACTTGATATCCCGGGCGAGCGCCGCGTAATCCCCCTTGGAGTCCCGATCTTGCATAACGCCGATGTTACCGCCCTTTTCGACCTTGCCGACGAAGCGGCCACCTGCGGATTGGGGGAGGCCTTGGCTCCGCTGTTGCGTCCTGGAATGGTGGTTTGGCTCCAGGGCGACCTCGGTGCCGGCAAAACGACCCTGGTACGCGCCCTGTTGCGCGGCCTCGGTCACGGCGGATCGGTGAAGAGTCCTACGTATTCCCTGGTTGAAGTTTACGTAATTTCGAGCTTATACTTATATCACTTTGATTTTTATCGCTTCGAGTCGCCAGAGGAATTTCTCGATGCGGGGATGGATGAGTATTTTCGCGATGATTCGGTTTGCTTGGTCGAATGGCCGGAGCGCGCTCAGGGCTGCGTTCCGCCGCCAGACCTGCGCCTCGTCCTCCATCATGCGGGTGTCGGGCGTCGCGTCGAAGCCCTGGGACTTACGGAAAAGGGGGCGGCATGCGTAACCCGTCTGGCTTCTCTGCAACGCGGCGGCGCCTAGGGCGGTTCGCCGGCGCCGCCCTGGTCTTGTCCCTGACGCCGCTGGCCCGGGGTGCGGCAAAGCTCCCCGCCGTCCTGGCCGTGCGCATCTGGCCCGCTGCCGATTACACCCGGGTGACGCTGGAGCACGACGCTCCTTTGAAATTTAACCATTTTCTCGTGGAGAATCCGGATCGCCTGGTGGTCGATATCGAGGGGGTCGAATTCGACAGCGTTCTCGACAGTCTCGCCCGCAAGGTGACGACCGACGACCCCTACATCAAGCTGATTCGGGCGGGGCGCTTCAAGCCTGGAATCGTCCGGGTGGTCATGGAACTCAAGACCAAGGTGGCGCCCCAGGTCTTCGTCTTGAAGCCGGTGGGGGAGTATGGGCATCGTTTGGTCCTTGACGTCTATCCCCTGGAAGCGCCCGATCCGCTCTTGGCCCTGATGGAAGGCAAGCGAGAAGCGGTCGCGCCGTTAAACGAGGAAGCAGCGGTTCCAGCACAGCCGCAGATGCGGGCCGAAACGGTCGAGGCGCCGGAGGTGCAGACGTCGCGCAAGTCGGCAAAGCCGGTCGTGGACCGCCTGGTGACCATCACCCTCGATCCCGGCCACGGGGGAGAGGATCCCGGTGCGGTTGGACGGGGGGGTACCTACGAAAAGGAAGTCACCCTGGAAGTGGCCCGGCGACTCAAGGCGAAGCTCGACGGCGAACCCAGCATGCGGGCCGTTCTGACCCGGGATTCGGACTTCTTCGTTCCGCTTCAGACGCGGGTGCAGAAGGCCCGCAGGGTTCATTCCGACCTCTTCGTCTCGATTCATGCGGACGCCTGGATCAAGCCGGATGCAAAGGGGTCGTCGGTCTTTGTCCTTTCCGAACGGGGGGCGTCGAGTTCGGCAGCCCGCTGGCTGGCTCAAAAGGAAAATGAGGCCGATCTCGTCGGGGGCGTCAATCTGGACGTCAAGGATCCCTTCCTGGCCCGCACCCTGCTGGACCTTTCCCAGACGGCCACCATCAGCGACAGCCTCAAGCTCGGCAGATACGTATTGGGTGAGCTGGGCAACATCAATACCCTGCACAAGGCTCAGGTGGAGCAAGCCGGTTTTGCCGTACTCAAGGCGCCGGACATTCCCTCGATCCTGGTCGAGACCGCCTTCATCTCCAATCCGGAGGAGGAGCACCGGCTGAACGACGACCGCTACCAGGACAAACTGGCGGAAGCCATCGTACGCGGAATACGGCTGTATTTCTCCAAACACCCGCCCTTGCCGAAGGCACGGATGGCAGCCCTCGGGTAAATCCGTTCGCGCACGTCAAAAGAGCTCGATTTCGCCCTTCTGGAGCGATTTGGCTGCCAGGGCGCCGCTTTCCACCAATTCTTCGTAAAAGGCCACCTGATTGCGGCCATTGCGCTTGCAGTAGTACAGCGCTTCGTCGGCCCTATCGATGACGTCCGTTGGGGTGTCGGCGCCCTGCAGTCGACTGAAGCCGATACTGACCGTTACTTGGCCGACTTGGGTAAAGACGTGCCGTTCCAAATTTTGGCGGAAACGGTTCAGGGCCTTGCAGGCGTCGTCGGCCTTGGCAGGCTGGAGTACGACGACGAATTCCTCGCCGCCGAAGCGGAACAATTGGTCGTCGAAGCGAAAGCTTCGGCGCAGAATCTGCGACAGGGTGACCAGAACCTCGTCGCCGATCAAGTGACCGTGGTTGTCATTGATGGACTTGAATCGGTCGATGTCGCAAACGGCCAGCCAGTGGGTGGTGGTTTTTCCGCCGCTCCGCCGGCGCGCCTTCAATTTGATCCGGTCATCCGCTGCATCGTCCTGGGCTTTACCCAGAAGTTCGAAAAGATGCTTGTCAAAAGTCTTGCGATTGGCGAGCTGGGTGAGAGTGTCGGTCTCTCCATAGTCCAGCAGTCCGATGTGGTTCCCGAAGTACTCGGTGACAGCCATCAGCAAGACGCGCAGATCCGCGGGAAAATCCTCGGAAACGACGATCTCGATCACATAGACGAGCTGGTTCAGTTGAACCACGGGGAAGGCCAGCCGATTGGCGCCACCGGGAAGCTCTTCCAGACTGACCGACCTTTCCCGGCGGCAACGCGCGAGGAGGGGGTCGTCGTCGATGGGTCGGCAGTAGCGGCGGTCAGGCAGGTAAGCGTTGTGAACGTAGCGGCTGCGAGAATCGAGGCCGGCGCAGGCGAACATCATCGTTCCCCGGCTACTGGCATAACACCGGTAGATCGTGACGGATATCGGGTGAAAGAGGTCGGCCAGCGCATCGATCAGGGCCTCGTTGATCTCAGTGCGATCCCGTTTCGACGAAGTGCGAACGATATGGCTGATCAACTGGAGCATGGCGACCGAGAGCGCTGGCAAGTCCGAAGCAGGTTGAAATCGGAGGGATTATAACTTCGGGTGGGGGTGCTCGCCGACGACTTTCCTAAAGTCCGATGCGGGGTTCTTGCGGTCCGGGTGAGTCGGAAACGCTATAATTTAAGCTTTTTTGGGTTTCGCATGCGGGTCTTTCGCGGCTTCTCGTCCTCGGTATCGGCTCCGACCGTCCTCGCGGTTGGCAATTTCGATGGCGTACACCGAGGGCATGGCGCTCTGATCGAACGTCTGGTGGCCGTGGCGGACCTGCGCAGGTTGACGCCGACAGTGCTGACCTTCGAGCCCCATCCGCGGGAGTTCTTCGCTCCCGACTCGGCGCCGGCGCGGCTGACTACGCTGCGGGAAAAGCTCGAACTGCTGGCCGAGTGCGGTGCGCGTCAAGCGATGGTCTGCCGTTTCGACGCAGACTTTTCAGCCCTCGAGGCCGACGCGTTCATCGAGCGGGTTCTAGTGCAGGGGCTGAAGGTGGCACACTTAGTCATCGGCGACGATTTTCGCTTCGGTCGCGGTCGCCGGGGGGACTTTGCCCTCCTGGAGCGTGCCGGCGCGGATTCGGGCTTCACCGTCGAGGCCATGCCCAGTGTCGTCGTCGATGGTGAGCGGGTTTCCAGCTCTGGCGTACGCGATGCCCTTGGCGCCGGGAACATGGAGCGAGCGGCGCGACTGCTCGGACGGCCCTACATGATCGACGGTCGTGTCGTCCAGGGCGACAAGATCGGGCGTCAACTGGGTTTTCGCACGGCCAACATCCGTATCAAGCACAATCCGCTGCCGATGACCGGCGTGTATTGCGTCGAGGTCAGCGGGTTGGGCGAACGGCCCCTGCCGGGGGTCGCCAACCTGGGCATACGCCCAACCCTGGGGGGCACCCGGCCGCTGCTGGAAATCCACCTTTTCGACTTCGACCGCGACATCTACGGAGCCCACCTGGCGGTGCGTTTCGTTCATAAGTTGCGCGACGAGCGCCGTTTTCCCGATTTCGACGCCCTCAAGGCCCAGATCGCTGCCGATGCAGCGGTGGCCCGGGCCTATTTCAAGCTGTGAGCACCCAAAATGGCTGACTACAAGGACACCCTCAATCTTCCCGATACGCCGTTTCCCATGCGGGGTGACTTGCCCAAGCGCGAACCCCTGTGGGTCAAGGAATGGCAAGAGAAGAAGCTCTACCAGAAGATCCGCGAAGCGTGTGCCGGCCGCCCCCGCTTCGTACTCCATGACGGCCCGCCCTATGCGAACGGCGACATCCACATCGGTCACGCGGTGAACAAGATTCTCAAGGACATCATCGTCCGTTCGCGTACCTTGGCGGGTTTTGACGCGCCCTACGTTCCGGGCTGGGACTGCCACGGCCTGCCCATCGAGCATCAGATCGAAAAGCAGCACGGCAAGGCCATCACGGCCGACAAGGTGCGCGAACTCTCCCGCGCCTATGCTGGCGAACAAGTCGAGCGCCAGAAGAAGGACTTCATTCGCCTGGGCGTGCTGGGCGAATGGGACAACCCCTACCTGACCATGGCCTTCAAGGCCGAGGCCGACGAAATCCGCGCCCTGGGCAAGATCCTCGAGCGTGGTTACCTCTACCAGGGCCTCAAGCCCGTCAACTGGTGCCTGGACTGCGGCTCGGCGCTCGCCGAGGCCGAGGTGGAATACGAGGACAAGACTTCGCCGGCCATCGATGTCGCCTTCCCGGTCCACGACAACCACGCCGAGAAGGTCGCCCACGCCTTCGGACTTACCCACCTGCGGGGCCCCGCTTTCGCCGTCATCTGGACGACGACGCCGTGGACCCTGCCCGCCAACGAGGCGGTGAGTGTCCATCCGGAGCTGACCTACGACCTCATCGAGACCCCCAAGGGCGCCCTCATCCTCGTCCGCGAGCTGGCCGACGCCTGCTTGAAACGCTACGGCCTGGAGGGCACGGTCGTCGGTACCTGCAGCGGCGACAAGCTGGATCAGGTGGCATTGCGCCATCCCTTCCAGAATCGCGACGTGGCCATCATCTGCGGCACTCATGTGACCGTGGATGCCGGTACCGGCTTGGTGCACACCGCCCCCGCCCACGGTGTGGACG
>SSTA01000390.1 GCA_009469685.1 Azonexaceae bacterium
GGCGACACCTTCCTCGGCGGCGAAGACTTCGACCAGCGCCTGATCGACTACATCATCGACGAATTCAAGAAGGAATCCGGCGTCAATCTGAAGGCCGACGTGCTGGCCCTGCAGCGCCTCAAGGAAGCCGCGGAAAAGGCCAAGATCGAGCTGTCCTCCGGCCAGCAGACCGAAGTCAATCTGCCCTACATCACCGCCGACGCGTCCGGGCCCAAGCATCTGGCGCTGAAGATCACCCGCGCCAAGTTCGAGTCCCTGGTCGACGAGTTGATCGAGCGCACCGTCGCCCCCTGCCTGACGGCGCTGAAGGACGCCGGCTGCAAGATCGGCGACATCGACGACGTCATCCTGGTCGGCGGCCAGACCCGCATGCCCAAGGTCCAGGACAAGGTGAAGGAAGTCTTCGGCCGCGAGCCGCGCAAGGACGTCAATCCGGATGAAGCCGTCGCCGTCGGCGCCGCCATCCAGGGCGGCGTGCTGCAAGGCGAGGTCAAGGACGTGCTGCTCCTCGACGTGACCCCGCTGTCGCTGGGCATCGAGACCCTGGGCGGCGTGATGACCAAGCTGATCCAGAAGAACACCACCATCCCGACCAAGGCCAGCCAGGTCTTCTCCACCGCCGACGACAACCAGTCCGCCGTGACCATCCACGTGCTGCAGGGCGAGCGCGAGATGTCCGCCGGCAACAAGAGCCTGGGCCAGTTCAACCTGGAAGGCATCCCCCCGGCTCCCCGCGGCATGCCGCAAATCGAAGTCATCTTCGACAT
This sequence comes from Azonexaceae bacterium, assembly GCA_009469685.1. Next base: position 768 of record SSTA01000390.1, read on the forward strand.
CGACGCCAACGGCATCATGCACGTCACCGCCAAGGACAAGGCCACCGGCAAGGAAAACAAGATCACCATCAAGGCCAACTCCGGCTTGAGCGAGGAAGAAATCCAGCGCATGGTGAAGGACGCCGAACTGCACGCGGAAGAGGACAAGAAGGCCCACGAACTGGCCGACACTCGCAACCAGGCCGATGGCATGGTGCACATGGTCAAGAAATCCCTCACCGAGTACGGCGACAAACTCGATGCCGGCGAGAAGGAGAAGATCGAAGCCGCCATCAAGGAGGTCGAGGAAGTTCTCCGCGACGGCGACAAGGACAAGATCACCGCCAAGACGGAGGCCCTGGCCGCAGCGGCGCAAAAGCTGGGCGAGAAGATGTACGCCCAGCAACAGGCCGACACCGGTGCCGCCGGTGCCGCGGGTGCTCAGCCCCAGGGCGAGAAGACCGTCGAGGGCGATGTGGTCGATGCCGAATTTACGGAAGTGAACAAGGGCAAGAAAGCTTAAAACGGACGCTGGAGCGCCGCTTTAAGTGGCCGGATCGAAGCGGACGCTCACGCGCCGCTCGATCCGGCCTTTGTGCAGCACCAGTCGGGAAACGTCATGTCAAAGCGCGATTTTTACGAAATCCTTGGCGTCAATCGAGATGCCTCCGAGGATGAAATCAAGAAGGCCTACCGCAAGCTGGCCATGAAGCATCATCCGGACCGCAATCCGGACAACCCGGCGGCGGAGGAGAAATTCAAGGAGGCCAAGGAGGCCTACGAGATCCTCTCCGACGGACAGAAACGGGCTGCCTACGACCAGTTCGGCCACGCCGGGGTCGATCCCCAGGCCGGCATGGGCGGCGGTTTCGGCGGCGCCGGGATGGGGGGCTTTGCCGATGCCTTCGGCGGCATCTTCGACGAGATCTTCGGCGGTCGTGGCGGCGGCCACGGACGCAGCAACATCTATCGCGGCGCCGACCTGCGCTACAACCTGGAGGTCTCGCTGGAGCAGGCAGCCCACGGGACCGAAACCAAGATTCGCATCCCAACCATGGAGGCGTGCGAAGTCTGCCATGGGAGCGGCGCCAAGCCGGGCACCCAGCCCAAGACTTGTCCCACCTGCCAAGGCAGCGGCCAGGTCCGTCTGCAGCAGGGTTTCTTCTCCATCCAGCAAACCTGCCCGAAGTGCCACGGCACCGGCCGCTACATCCCCGACCCCTGCGGGGCCTGCGGCGGCGCCGGGCGCATCAAGCAGCACAAGACCCTGGCGGTGAAGATTCCGGCGGGCGTCGACGAGGGCGATCGCATCCGTTTGGCGGGCGAAGGCGAGCATGGCGTCAACGGGGGCCCGGCGGGGGACCTCTACGTCCAGATCCACCTCAAGCAGCACGCCGTATTCCAGCGGGATCACAACGACCTGCACTGCGAGATGCCCATCTCCTTCACCGTCGCCGCCCTCGGCGGGGAAATCGAAATCCCCACCCTGGACGGGGCGGCCGGCATACGTATTCCCGCGGAAACCCAAAGCGGCAGGGTTTTCCGCCTGCGCGGCAAGGGCATCAAGGGCGTGCGTAGCCACGCCCATGGCGACCTCCTTTGCCACGTGGTGGTCGAGACCCCAGTCAATCTGACCGAACGTCAGAAGGAGCTGCTGCGGGAACTCGAGGAAATCAGCAACGAGCACGCCGGCAAGCACAATCCCCGCGCCAAGTCCTGGATGGACAAGGTCAAGGACTTCTTCAGCAGCTGATCCGGAGCTTGGTCCTGTCGAGCTGACGCTGCAGGTTTCGGCTTGCGGGCGGAGGCGGGGTGTTGTCCAATAGGCGGAAAATCACAACGCTATTGGAGGAGTCACCATGATGCGGGTTCTCGTCGCTCTCGCCAGCCTCTGTTTCGCCCTCCCCTGGGGACTCGCCCGCGCCGAACCCGGGGTCAGCGAAACCGCCATCACCCTCGGCATGTCTTCGCCTTTCTCCGGCCCCAACGGCATCTACGGTACCGAGATGCGCGAGGTGATCACCGCCTATTTCGATCAGATCAACAAATCCGGCGGTATCAACGGCCGCAAGCTCGAACTGATCGCTCTCGACGACGGTTACGAGACCGAGAAGACCCTGGCCAACACCAAGGTCCTCATTCAGGACAAGCAGGTTTTCGCCCTGCTGGGATACTACGGTTCCTCGCCGACCACCGAGGCCATGAACAACGCCTTCGGCCCGGCCAAAGTCCCCCTGGTCGGGACGATCTCGGGAGCTGGAAGCCTGCGCCAGTCCCCGTCCGCCAACCCCAACAACCGCTATATGTTCAACCTGCGGGCCAGCTATGCCGACGAGACGGAATCCATCGTCAACCAGATCACCGCCCTGGGGCTGAAGAATATCGCCGTGTTCTACCAGAACGATGGCTTCGGCAAGAGCGGCCTGGAAGGGGTCACGGCGGCCCTCAAGAAACACAATCTGGCCCCGGTGGCGGTTGGAACCGTCGAGCGCAATTCCCTGGACGTTGCCCAGGCTGTCGAAGCGATTTCCAAGGTCAGCCCGCAGGCGGTGGTCATGGTGACGCTCTACAAACCGACCGCAGCCTTCGTCAAGGCCATGAAGAAAGCCAACCAGTTTCCGATGTTCATGACCCTTTCGCCGGTCGGAGCCGAAGTCCTCGCCCAGGAGCTCGGCAACGACGCCCGTGGGATCGGCATCTCCCAGGTCATGCCCTATCCCTGGAACGATACCATCGCCGTCGTGCGCGACTATCAGAAAATCCTTCCCAAACAGAAGGACAGGATTTCCTACTACGGCCTGGAAGGCTACGTCACGGCGCGGGTGATGGCCGACGCCCTGCGCAAACTCGGCCGCGACGTCACCCGGGAGCGCCTGATCGCCGCTCTGGAGGGCATGAACAATTAC
>SSTA01000391.1 GCA_009469685.1 Azonexaceae bacterium
CCCGAAATTTGTCGAAGACATGGTCCGCGACGTTGCTGCCCGCCTCAACGCCGACCCCCGCATCGAAGCCTATGTGGTGGAGTCGGAGAATTTCGAGTCCATCCACAATCACTCCGCCTACGCCCTGATCGAACGGGACAAGACGCGCACGGCCTGAGCCCCTCGTTGGAATCAGAGCACTAGCCGCAGCGCATACGGCATATTCGAGTACAATGGCATCCTCTCTCGTTGCGGGGATGCCATGGACCTCGATCGCTACGACTCTCTCATCACCCGCCTCGAAAACAGTGCCCGCAGCGCGCCGTCTCGCTACCTCGCAGCGGTCGTCGGCATCGCCTTGCTCGGATTCCTCATCCTCGGTCTGGCCATTGGCCTGACTGCCCTCGCCTTGCTTGGGATTGCCGCCCTTACGCTGGCTGTCATCGCGTCCGGCGGCAAGGCGCTGATTTTATTTGCCAAGCTGGGCAAGCTTGTGATCCTGCTGGCACTACCCGCGTGGGCGATGGTCCGTGCTGCCTTCACGCTCCTCTTTGCCCGCTTCCCGCGACCAGCAGGCCGCGAGCTCGCCCAGGCCGAAGCACCGGTCCTGTTCGAGCGACTGGCCGAGCTGCGCGCCCAGGTGGGCGGGCCCCGGGTCCATGTCGTCCTGCTGACCGACGAATTGAACGCCGCCATCGTCCAGCATCCCCGTTTGGGCATCTTCGGCTGGGAGCAGAACTACCTCATCCTTGGCCTTCCGCTGCTACATGCCCTTGACGAACCTGAGGCCTTGGCCGTAGTCGCCCACGAGTACGGCCATCTCGCCAGTTGCCATGGGCGGCTTGGGGGATTCATCTACCGACTTCGCTCAGCCTGGGCTCGCCTTCAGGCCCTTTCGGAACAGTGGAACGACTGGGGTTCGCGCCTCATCGCCCGCCTGTTTCGCTGGTATGCACCTTATTTCAACGCCTACACCTTCGTTCTCGCCCGCGAGCACGAATACGCGGCCGACCGTTTTTCCGGGGAAGTTGCCGGCCCCGCGGCGGCCGCCCAAGCGCTCATGCGGGTCAATGTTGCCGCCCGCTTGGAACACGATCGGTTCTGGCCGGAAATCGACCGGCAGGTGACAGACCATCCCGACCCCATTGCCGATCGCAGCCGCCTGTGGGCTCGCCTGGTGCGCGATGCCCGTGCGGCGCAAACTACGCCAGCCTATTTGGAACAAGCCTTGCAGAGGACGACCGACCACCACGATACCCATCCCTGCCTGCGCGACCGCCTGGCTGCGTTGACGTCGGAGGCCGCCCTGCCCGTGCTCCCGCCGGTCCGCACTAGTGCGGCGACCCGCTGGCTAGGCGATACCTTGCCGATGATCGAGGCCGATCTGGATCGCCAGTGGCGGGAGGCGGTATTCGAGCGCTGGCAGACCCGGCACAAGCGACTCGCAGAATGCCACGCCCGTCTTGCCGTGCTTGGCGAGCCGGAGTGTTGCACCCAGGAGGAGCAGTGGGAGCGCATCCAGCTCCGGCAGGAAATCGATCCCCAGGCAGACGTCCTCGCGGATACAGAACTGCTGCTCGCCCATTACCCTGGACATCTGTCCGCCCGCTTCCTGCGCGGCCGACTGCGCATCGAGGCAGGAGACCCAGCGGGTGCCGACGACCTCGAAGCCGTCATGGCTGCCGACGCAGACGCGACTTTGGCCGCTTGCGAGATCCTCTGGCGCTTCTTTCGGGAATCAGACCCGGATCGGGCCAGGTCCTATCGGCAACGCTGGCAGCAACGCTCAGACTTTGAAGAGGGAGTCCGCCGAGAACTCGCCACGCTGCCAGGGGACGCCGAACTCGCGCCGGCCGATCTCGCGCCGGAAGTCCTCGCGGAAGTCGTCCAATTGATCGCTCGCGACGGCAAGCATGTCCGCCAAGCCTTCATTTTGCGCCGAGTGCTGAGAAGCGACCCTGGAATAAGGGACTATGTACTGGCCTTCGAAACCCGGCGCTTCACCTTGGGCGACAAGGGCACGACCACCGCGCGGTCGCTCGCCCGAGGCCCCTACCCGATCCGAGTTTTCATCGTTCATCTGGGCAGCAGGGCCTACCGGGGCTACCGGCGGAAGATAAGCCGCCTTGGGATTCCACCGGTCTATTCGAGTTAAATCGTTGTCGCCAAACAAAAAAGGCGCCCTCGGGCGCCTTTCTCTTCGGCCAAGTGCAGCTTAGCCGGCCTTCTTGGCTTCCAGCTTCTCCTTGATGCGGGCAGACTTGCCGGAGCGGTCGCGCAGGAAGTAGAGCTTGGCGCGACGCACATCGCCGCGGCGCTTCACTTCGATGGAAGCGACCAGCGGAGAATAGGTCTGAAAAGTACGCTCGACACCTTCGCCGGAAGAAATCTTGCGCACGGTAAAGGCGGAGTTGAGGCCGCGATTGCGCTTGCCGATGACGACGCCTTCGTAGGCCTGCAGACGCTCGCGGTTGCCTTCCTTGACTTTCACCTGGACGACGACGGTGTCGCCGGGGGCGAATGCGGGAATGGTCTTGCCCAGGCGGGCGATTTCTTCTTGTTCC
>SSTA01000392.1 GCA_009469685.1 Azonexaceae bacterium
AAAGCGGTCGGTACTCCCGGCCGCTTTTTGTTTTTGTCGTACCGTCGTCTGTTGTTTCCAACGTATTGATTGTTAATGTTGTTGTTGAGAGTGTGAGAGGAAAGAGAATATGTTCAATGTCGTGAAAAAGACCTTCGCCTATGGCGATCATCAGGTCACCCTGGAGACCGGCGAAATTGCCCGTCAGGCTGGTGGTGCCGTGGTGGTGTCCATGGAAGATACCGTGGTGCTGGTCACCGTGGTGGCCGCCAAGAATGCCAAGCCCGGTCAGGATTTCTTCCCCCTGACCGTCGATTATCAGGAAAAGTTTTACGCCGCCGGCCGTATCCCCGGCGGCTTCTTCAAGCGTGAAGGCCGTCCTTCCGAGAAGGAGACCCTGACTTCCCGCCTGATCGACCGTCCCATCCGCCCGCTCTTCCCGGACGGTTTCTACAACGAAGTCCAGGTAGTCGCCACCGTCCTCTCGCTCAATCCCGAGATCGATGCCGACATCCCCGCCCTGATTGGTGCTTCCGCCGCCCTCGCCATCTCCGGTGTGCCCTTCAATGGCCCCATCGGCGCTGCCCGCGTCGGCTACATCAACGGCCAGTACGTGCTGTGCCCCACCGCAACGCAGCTCAAGGAAACCCAGCTGGACCTGGTGGTTGCAGGTACCGAGAGCGCCGTGCTGATGGTCGAATCCGAAGCCAAGGAGCTGTCCGAGGAAGTCATGCTCGGCGCCGTCGTCTTCGGCCACACCGAGATGAAGAAGGCCATCGAGGCCATTAACCAGCTGGTCGAGGAAGGCGGCAAGCCGGAATGGGACTGGCAGGCCCCGGCCAAGGACGAGGCTCTCATCGCCCGCCTCAAAGATATCTGCCAGGGCAAGCTGGAAGAAGCCTACAACATCACCAGCAAGCAGGATCGCAGCCAGCGGGTCAAGGAACTGCGCGCCGAGGTCGTTGCCGGCCTTTGCGAAGGCGAAGGCGCCCCCGATGAGAATACCGTCGGCAACCTCTTCTTCGAACTGGAAGCTGCCATCGTCCGCGGCCGCATCCTTTCCGGCGCCCCCCGTATCGACGGTCGCGATACCCGCACCGTGCGCCCCATTTCCATTCGCCACGGCGTGCTGCCCCGCACCCACGGTTCCGCCCTGTTCACCCGCGGCGAAACCCAGGCCCTGGTGATCGCCACCCTGGGCACGGGCCGCGACGAGCAAATCATCGATGCCCTGGCTGGCGAGTACAAGGACCGCTTCATGCTCCACTACAACATGCCCCCCTTCGCCACCGGCGAAACCGGGCGTGTCGGTTCCCCCAAGCGTCGCGAAATCGGCCACGGCCGTCTAGCCAAGCGCGCCCTGCTGGCCGTGCTGCCGAAGCCGGAAGACTTCAGCTACTCCATGCGCGTCGTTTCCGAAATCACCGAATCCAACGGTTCCTCCTCCATGGCCTCCGTCTGTGGCGGCTCCCTGGCGCTGATGGATGCCGGCGTGCCCCTCAAGGCCCACGTGGCCGGCATCGCCATGGGTCTGATCAAGGAAGGCAACCGCTTCGCGGTGCTCACCGACATCCTGGGCGACGAAGATCACCTCGGCGACATGGACTTCAAGGTCGCCGGCACCACCGCCGGCGTCACGGCGCTGCAGATGGACATCAAGATCCAGGGCATCACCAAGGAAATCATGCAGGTGGCCCTGGCCCAAGCCCAGGAAGCCCGGATGCACATCCTCGGCCTCATGCAGTCCGCCCAGGGTGGCCACCGCGAGGAAATGTCCGCCTACGCCCCGCGCCTCTACACCTTCAAGATCAATCCCGAGAAGATTCGCGACGTGATCGGCAAGGGCGGCGCCGTCATTCGCGCCCTGACGGAAGAGACCGGCACGACCATCGACATCCAGGACGACGGCACCATCACCATCGCCGCCACCACCGGCGAAGCGGCCGCCCTGGCCCGCTCGCGCATCGACGCCATCACCGCGGAAGTGGAGATCGGCAAGATCTACGAGGGCACCGTGCTGAAGATTCTCGATTTCGGCGCCATCGTCCAGGTCCTGCCCGGCAAGGACGGCCTCCTGCACATCTCCCAGATCGCCAAGGAGCGCGTCAACAAGGTCGAGGACTACGTCAAGGAGGGCCAGGTCGTGCGCGTCAAGGTGCTGGAGACCGACGACCGCGGTCGCGTCAAATTGTCCATGAAGGCGGCCATGGAGGAAGTCGTTGTTTCCGCCGCCGACGGGGGCGCGCAGCAGCAACAGCAGTAAGACCTTCCCTCGGAAGATACGAAAAGGGCACCTGCGGGTGCCCTTTTCCGTGGCGGCGCCGAAAACTGAAATGGCGAAGGAGGGCTTCGCCATTCATGACGTCGTCCGAACAGCGGCGCGAGGCGCTGCTCGGATCGGCAGGATCAGTGTGTCACGGGTTTGCGGTTCCTACCCGTCCAAGGCTGGATCTTCCTTGGCAACAGCTGACGATTACTTCGCCATCTGTTTTTCCTTCATTTCCTCCAAAGTCTTGCAGTCGATGCACAAGGTCGCGGTAGGGCGCGCCTCGAGGCGCTTGATACCGATTTCCACCCCGCACTTGTCGCAGTAGCCGTAATCGTCCGCGTCGATACGGCCCAGGGTCTCGTCGATTTTCTTGATGAGCTTGCGCTCCCGATCCCGATTGCGCAATTCGATGGCGATGTCGGTTTCCTGGCTTGCTCGATCATTGGGGTCGGCGAAGACAGTGGCCTCGTCCTGCATGGTGTGCACCGTGCGGTCGATGTCCTCGCTCAGCTCCTTCTTGAGCGTCTCCAGAATCTTACGGAAATGCGCGAGCTGTTTCGCGTTCATGTACTCCTCACCCTTCTTGGGCTCGTAAGGGGGGAAGTGTTTGTGAAGCAGATCTTCAGCCATGTCGGAGGCGCGTCCAGTGGAGAAAAAGGCGATTAAATATCAGAAAGCCGAAAAGCCCGCAACCAGTCGTGGTTTTTATTTCAAGAATCCTCTGCTGGCGTGGGTTTCGGCACGATGGTAAACTGCGCCGCGTTCGGGGCGTAGCGCAGTCTGGTAGCGCATCTGCTTTGGGAGCAGAGGGTCGCGAGTTCGAATCCCGCCGCCCCGACCATTGTACTCTTTTGCGGCCACGGCCGTTTCCGTGTTCCCCTGGGTGCCCGTAGCTCAACTGGATAGAGCAGCTGCCTTCTAAGCAGCAGGTCGGGGGTTCGAGTCCCTCCGGGCACGCCCTTTCCTGTGCGGGGCTTTCCAGGCGGCTTCAGGACTTCCCGTGAGCGTTCAGCACAAGCTCTCCGGAACGAGCTCCCGGACGAACCCAATCCGGGAAGAGCCGGATCAATGGGGTGAGCGACTCCGGGTCACCGATGACTTCGGCGTTTAAAGACCACCGGCCTGCGCCGAACTCGCCCTGCCCCCGATTCGGGTCTGCCGGCGATGGTCGACCACGACACTTGCAGGGTGCCTGCCTTGGCATCCAGGGCAAATTGGTAATCGGCCAAAGTGTTCGCTGCCAGGGCGTCATGGCTGGCGCGCTTCCAGTGGGCCATCGCCTGCAAATCACAGACTCCCGCTTGCCGTGGCCAAGGGCAGCCGAGCTTGCCGACGGTAATGGCGAGATCGCCGTGCAGTCCGGGGGCAAGACCGTGGTGGCCGGCGGGGGCGAGTGCCACCGAGGCGGGCAGGGAGAGCTGGAATTCGCGAAATCCGAATCGCCGGGGACCGATCCACGCGGAATCTGCTCCTATGCGCTTCCCCTCGATGCGCCAGCTTGCCTCGAGGGCGGTCAGGCCGGCCGACGAAAATGACCAAGAGATCGGGCCAAGTGGATGGATAGTTCCGTTGGCCGTTACCAGGAAGAGGCGGCCCTTGCCTTTCCAGAGAGAGCCTTCCGGGTCCGCCGGGCGCAGTCGCCCATCGCTCAGGGCGGGAAGTGAGGCGGCGGGCGCCGATGTCGGCGCGGCCGGCGCAGGGGACGGTACCGATCCCGGGGAATTTCCCGATTTGCCCGCCAGCAGGGCGCGAAGCGCGTGGGCCACCCGGGCCGCTTCGGCGTTTTTCAGATAGACCACGTGGAAGTTGCCGCCGGCCCCGGGAACGTCCAGGTTGGCGACCAATTGACGCACCGCAGCGATCTTGGAGGGGTTGTCTGAGCGTACGAGGAGTGAATTGGTTCGCGCATCGGGGACGATCTGGACACGCTGGCTGCCGTCTCCCGGGACTGCGGTAGGTGCCCCTGCGGTACCGTTGCCGGGGATTGTCGCAGCCGTGTCGCCCAGAAGGCGTACGATGGTGGCGCCAAGATCGATGGCCGAGGCATGGTGGATGGGCAGGACCTGGACGTCTCCATGGGGGACGTCGATGGACTCGATGATCCGTCCGAGTCGCTGAATGTTCTCGGCGTAGTCGCTAATGACCAGGGTGTTGTTGGCGGGGTACGCGGCGAGAAGGTGACCAAAAGTTACGCAGGAGCACCGCGCTGACTCCCATAGGGCCGGATTTATGGCAAATCCGCAACGGCGCGGGCTCCTGAGTGTAGGGAACAAGTAATCTGTCCGGACTTGTAGCAAATGATCTGTCCGGTTTCATTCTTTGCCAGAGGAGGTGAAGGATGAGACGGACGGAAG
>SSTA01000393.1 GCA_009469685.1 Azonexaceae bacterium
ACGCCGACTTCCCGGGTGAGCCACTCGGAAAATTCCCTATCCGGCCGGTCGCTGATGGCGTCGTAGCGGGCGAGTTGGAAGTAGGTGCCGTGGCAGGGCAGCAACTCGAATGGGGTGGCGGCCAGCAATGCCGCGAAACGGTCGCGCTTTTGGCGGTAGAAATCGGCCAGCCCAAGGTAGCGGGCGGGGTCGGCCATGTATTCGGCGATGCCCAGCTGCGCCGGCGTATTCACCGTGAACACGTTGAACTGGTGCACCTTGCGGAATTCGGCGGTGAGGGCGGCGGGGGCGACGACGTAGCCGACCTTCCAGCCGGTGATGTGGTAGGTCTTGCCGAAAGACGAGACCACCAGGCTGCGGGCGGCCAGTTCCGGGTGGCGGCAAAGGCTTTCGTGGCGGCCGCCGAAGGCGATGTGTTCATAGACCTCGTCGCTGAGGACGACGATGCGGGTGTCGCGGACGAGGCCGGCCAGGGTGTCCAGGTCGGCGGCGGAAAGGAGGCTGCCGGTGGGATTGTGGGGGCTGTTGACCACGATCATCCGGGTGCGCGGGTTGATCAGGGAGGCGACGTGGTCCCAGTCCGGCCGGTAACCGGGGAAGGCAAGGCGGGATGGACGCACCCGACCGCCCACGGTTTCGATTGCCGGACCGTAGGAATCATAGACGGGCTCGAAGACGATGGCCTCGTCCCCGGGCCCGACGAAGGCCGCGATGGCGGTGAACAAGGCCTGGGTGGCGCCGGCGGTGACGGTGATCTCGCTTTCGGCGTCGTAGGCGGTGCCATAGAGGGCGGCCACTTTGCCAGCGATGGCGTGGCGCAGTTCCGGCATCCCGGCCATGGGGGCGTACTGGTTGCGGCCGGCGGCCATGGCCCGGTGGACGGCGTCGAACAATGCCGGCTCGGCCTGGAAATCCGGAAAGCCCTGGGAGAGGTTCACCGCCCCGCATTCCGCCGCCAGGCGGGACATCACCGTGAAGATGGTGGTGCCCAAGGCGGGGAAGCGGGAGGGAACGGGAAAGGGAGCGGAGATCATGGCGACGCGAGCGGGGGCGACGACGCCCGGGTAAAGAGGGCGACCCGCCCCTGGCGAGGGCCGCTACTGCTTGACGAACACCACCTGGGAGGGCGTCGGCGCCGGGAATTCTGGCGCGCCAAGCGTTTCGCGGATGACCTTGTTGGTGTCGAAATAGACCTGCCAGTAGTGGTCGTTGTGGCAATACGGCCGCACGGCGAGGACCGGGCCGACCAGGTTGAATTCCAGGATTTCCACATCCACGGCCGGTGCGGCGAGGACGTTGGGAACGGCGGCGATGCGCTCCTTGAGGAGGGCGATGGCCCGGCCGCAGTCGGCGGCACCGGCCAGCTGGGCCTTGAGATCGACGCGGCGGTGGGGATTGACGCTGAAATTCTGGATGGTGTCGCCGAAAATCTTGCCGTTGCCCACCAGGGTCATGACGTTGTCCGGGGTGTTGATGGCCGAGGCGAAGAGCCCCACTTCCTTGACCGTACCGGTGATGCCGGCGACGGTGACGAAATCCCCCACTTTGATCGGCCGCAGGATGATGAGAAAGACCCCGCCGGCGAAGTTGGCCAGCAGCCCGGACCAGGCCATGCCGATGGCCACGCCGGCGGCGGCGAAGAGCGCGGCGAAGGTGGTGGTCTGGATGCCGAAGTAGCCGAGGATGCCGACCACCAGCAGGATGTTCAGGGTGACGTTGATCACCGTTCCCAGGTAGCGCATCACCGTGGCGTCCACCTTCTGCCGCTCCAGAGTCGACTGCACGGCCTGGCCGACCAGGCCGATCAACCAGCGGCCGATGACCCAGAAGGCAATGGCGGCAAGGATCTTGACCCCCAGGTCGGTGGCGTATTGCAGGGCGATTTCCTGCCAGCGGGTGATGTCGGACTGATTCATGGCCTTCTCCTTTGAGCGGGTTGCGCGGCCGCCGTGACGGCGGCATGGCGGCAATCTACGCCTTGGGGCCGCCGCCGGCAAGCGTGGCGAAGGGGCGGGAATGTGCCAGAATCCGGCCATGAAGATCGACGGCGTCCCCACCCGCAGCCTCAGAGCCCATCCGGCCCTGGGGGTTTTCGACATCATCGACCAGACCCGCCTGCCCCACGGCCTGCACTGGGTGCGGGTGGCCAACCGCGCCGCCGCCGCCCACGCCATCCGCGCCATGCAGGTCCGCGGTGCGCCCCTCATCGGCGTCACCGCCGCCTACGGCCTGGCCGTGGCCCTCGGGGTCGATGCCAGCAACGCGGCCCTCGACCAGGCCATCGTCCTGTTGGGCAAGACCCGCCCGACGGCAGTGAATCTGCACTGGGCGCTGGTCCGCATGGGCGAGCGCCTGCGCCCCCTGCCCCCGGCCGAGCGCACCGCCGCGGCCTGGGCTGAGGCCGCCGCCATCGAGGAGGAAGACGTGGCCCAGAACCGGGCCATCGGCGAGCACGGCCTAGCGCTCCTGCGCCGGCTGACCCTCAGGCGCGAAGGGCGGCTGGAAATCATGACCCACTGCAATGCCGGCTGGCTGGCCACCGTCGACTGGGGGACCGCCCTGGCCCCGGTCTATGCGGCCTTCGACGCCGGACTCGATCTACACGTCTGGGTCTCGGAGACCCGGCCGCGCAACCAGGGCCTGCTCACCGCGTGGGAACTCGGTCAGCACGGCGTCCCCCATACGGTGGTGGCGGACAACGCCGCCGGCATTCTGATGCGCGAAGGCCGTGTGGACGCCGTGATCGTCGGCGCCGACCGCATCGCCGCCAACGGCGACGTCGCCAACAAGGTG
>SSTA01000394.1 GCA_009469685.1 Azonexaceae bacterium
GACCGTCGCCGTCGTATCGATGGTGATGATCGCTTCAAGAACGCTGTCGGAAATCGCCTGGAGCCGATTGAGAGACTCCACCGATTGGGCCTGCAGAGCCAGGGATTTCTGCATCGACCGCAGCTTGGCTTCGAGGACGATGAAGTTGATCGGCTTGGTGAGGTAATCGTCGCCGCCCGATTCCAGTCCTTCAAGGAGATTCTCGTCACGATTGAGGGCGGACAGGAAAATGATCGGAACCCAGAGATCCTGCGCCAGGACGCGAATCCGGCGGGCGGCTTCGAATCCGTCCATCACCGGCATCATGATGTCGAGCAGTACCATGTCGGGGCGTTCGGCCTCGAATTTTTGGACTGCCTCTTCGCCGTTCTCGGCGAGCAGGACCTGATGGCCCTGCTTCTTGAGAAACACCTGCAGGACGTGCAGATTCGTCTTGTTGTCGTCTACCGCAAGAATGCGCAGGGATTTCAGAGGTTCGTTCATCAGATGCTGGATTGCGGTCGGCAAGGCGTCAAATGACCGGTTCGCCCTTGCCGTCGGAAGGGGGTGCCAGGGGCAGCGTCACCGTGAAGGTGGCGCCTCCGTTGGGATTGTTCCTGGCCGCAATCGTACCATGGTGAGCAAGAATGATCTCGCGGGAAATGGCCAGTCCGAGGCCGGTTCCTCCGGCACCATTCTTCGTCGCGCTGCTCTGGGCGAACTTTTCGAAAACATGGTCAAGTTCGTCCTCGGGGATGCCTATCCCGGAATCGCTGATTGCCAACTCGAGCGCTCGGTCACCCCTCAAGTCACGGCTATCGGCAATGGAAACGACTATGGTGCCGCCGTCGCGGGAAAACTTGATCGCATTGGCCAGTAGATTGTGGACAACCCGTGCGATTTGCACTGCGTCACCCCTGAGCCGAGTTTCGTCGGAGTCGATGCGCAAATCCACGGTCAGGGCGTGCTCCGGCAGGAGGGACTCCAGTTCGCTGATCGCGGACTCTACCAGCCCTCGAAGATCGAATAAGCCATGATCCAGAGGCATGCGCCCGGCCTCAAGTTTGGAGAGGTCGAGCAGGTCGTTGATCAGGACGACGAGGCGCTCGGCACTGGTGCGAATGCGCTCGAAGTAGAGTCCGATCTTTTCCGGACCTGCATTGACGCGGTCCATTCCGAGCCGACTGAAGCTCATGATCGCGTGCATGGGGGTGCGCAATTCGTGGGACATGTTGGCCAGAAATTCCGATTTCGCCTGATGCGCGCGAGTGGCGGCAGCCAAAGCCCGGGAGAGATCCGCCGTCCGTGCGGAAACCATTTCCTGCAGATTGTCGCGATGCCGCCGAAGCTCTTCCTCGATTCGCTTGCGTTCTGTGATGTCCATGTAGATGGTGACGAAACCGCCCCCCCTCAGGGGTGTGCCCCGGACCTCGATCACCCGTCCATTGGGGCGCGTGCGTTCGAACTGGTGGGGCTGCGGGTTGGCGGCCTTGGCCATGAGCGCGTCGGCCAGGGCCTCGGGGTCCCCCGGGCCGTACTCGCCACGCCGGGCATTGAACAACGCGACCTCGCGGAAAGTCGGGGTGCGCTCGGCAAACAGCTCGCGAGGAAAATCGAGGACATCGAGCAGTTGGCTGTTGGCGGCGATGAAGTTGAGCTGGGCGTCGATTAGGGAGATGCCGCAGGGGACGTTGGCGAGGATGGTCTGGACCATCTCGTGCTGGCGGGCGAGTTTCTCCTCGGCTGCTCGCTTCTCGCTGACATCGATGGCGATGCCCAGGTAGCCGGAGATCGCTCCCTCGGCGTCTTTGAGGGCGGTGACCGTGAGATCTACGCGCAGATGCCCCCCGTCGGCGCGCCGATAGGTCCATTCCCGCCGTTCGAATCCAAAGAGCTTGGGCAGGGCGATGAAGACGTCGAAGCCGGTCACCGGGCGCTTGAGGATGCCGGAAAGTTCCGCGGAGCGTTGTTCGATTTCCTCGGGCAGATGAATGCGGGCTGGACTCGCCTTGGCCAGCATTTCCGAGGCCGGGATGCCGAGCATCCTTTCTGCCCCCCGATTGAACAAGGTGATCGTGCCTTCCGGGTCGGTGGCAATGACGCTCACCTCGGTGGCGCCGTCCAGAATCGCCTGCTTGAACTGTTCCCTGGCCCGGATTTCCGCTTCCGCATTGCGCAGATTGCGGGTTGCCTGAGCGGCGTAGGCCATCGCCCAGTGCCGCTGGATCAAAAGAAGAAAAACGCCGGTAGCGAGCAGCAGGGAGATGGTCAGTCCGCCGGCCAGGATCAGTGTCGGCTCGGTGATCGCGTCTCCATCTGCGTTCGGCAGGGCGAATTCGAGGCGCCAGGTCCGGTAGCCAAAGGACAGTTCGTGCTCGGTGGTTAGCAGGGCGTTCTTCCACCCGAACTTCGGTCGCGTATCGTGAAAGGGCGTCGGTTCTGCTTCGTTTCCGGTGTCGAAGACCCGCAGGACCATATCCTCGACGAGAGTCTTCGCCGTCGTCTCGAGAAACTCGGGCATGCGATAGGCGGCGAATACGACGCCGAGCAGCGCCGCCTGGCGCTCGCCGACATTGGCTATCGGCGCTCCCGGGCGGTAGACGGGGCGGAAGAGGAGGAAACCCGGTTCGCGATTGCCATCCCGGTCATGGACCAGGATGGTGCGTCCCGATACCACTACGTCATCAACCCGGGTGGCGAAATCTATACC
>SSTA01000077.1 GCA_009469685.1 Azonexaceae bacterium
GGCAGGATCAGCGGGCCCTTGGGCGGTGCGAGGACGACGCCGTCGCGGGCGATGAAGATGTTGGACGCGGTCCCTTCGGTGAGCCAGCCGTTGCGTAGGATGATGGCTTCTGCGCAACCGGCGTCGACCGCCTGCTGGCGGGCGAGGACATTGGCCAGTACCGCAGTGACCTTGAGGTCGCAACGGCCCCAGCGGAGGTCGGTAACGGTGATGGCGGCAACGCCCTGTTCGCGCAGGCTCGCGGGGGCGGTGACCAGGGGGGAGGCAAAGCCGAAGACGGTCGCCGGCACCGAAGCCGGCGGGAAGGGATGGTCCCGCTTGTCGTCGGCGCCGCGGGTCACCTGGAGATAGATCGCCTGGTCGTCCCAGGGCGCTCCCGAAATCAAGGTTTCAACCAGCGACGTCCAGCGGGACTCCGGGTAGGGGTCGGGAAGCCGGATCGCCTCCAGAGTGGCGCCGAGGCGCGCAAGGTGCTGCCCTAGCCGAAACGGCCGCCGCGAATAGACCGGAATGACTTCGTAGGCACCGTCGCCGAACAGGAAGCCGCGGTCCAGGGGCGAAATCCTGGCTTCGGCGAGGGGCAGAAAGACCCCGTCGAGATAGACCGGATCGGCGACCGTGGCGGACATCAGTTGAACCAGAGGCGCACCGAATCGACCATGCGGCCGAAAATGCCGGCCACCGGAACGGTTTCCAAGGCTAGAACCGGGAACTCACCGAAAGGTTTGCCGTCGACGGCGACCTTCATGGTGCCCACCTTCTGACCCTGCTGCACCGGCGCCATCATGGGCTGTTGGGAAACGAACTGGGCCTCGATCCGATTGGCATAGCCCTTGGGGACGGCAAGAATGAAATCCTCGGGGAAGCCGACTTTCACCGTCGCTGCAGTGCCCTTCCAGACACGCGGCGTGGACAAGGCCTGGTCCTTGGCGTACAGGCGCACCGCTTCGTAGAACTGGAATCCCCAGTTCAGCAGCTTGAGGGACTCGCTGGCGCGGGTGGCATCGTTGGCGGTGCCGAGGACCACCGAGAGCAGGCGGCGCGAGTCGCGCTTGGCGGAAGAAATCAGGCAGTAGCCTGCGCCCTCGGTATGGCCGGTTTTGACGCCGTCCACCGTGGGGTCTAGCCAGAGGAGGCGATTGCGGTTGGGTTGCGTGATGTTGTTGTAGCGAAATTCCTTCATCGAGTAGTACTTGCCGTACTCGGCGGGGAAATCGCGGATCAACGCCGAGGCGAGCAGCGAAAGGTCGCGGGCGGTGGTGAAATGTTGCGGATCGGGCAGGCCGGTCGAATTCCGGAAGCTGGAACTCTTCATCCCCAGGCGTTGGGCCTCACGGTTCATCATCTGGGCGAAGTTGTCCTCGCTGCCGGCGATGGCTTCGGCCAGGGCGATGCAGGCGTCGTTGCCGGATTGGACGATCATGCCCTTGATCAGGTCTTCCACCGGAACTTGGGTGTCGACCCGGATGAACATCTTCGATCCGCCGGTCTGCCAGGCCTGCTTGGATACATTGACGGCCTGATCCAGGGCGAGGGTCTTTTGCTTGAGCGCCGTAAACGTCAGATAGGCCGTCATCAGCTTGGTCAGCGATGCCGGTTCGATACGCTCGTCAGGCTTTTCGGTAGCGAGCACCTGGCCGGAACCCATCTCCAGGAGCAACCAGGATTTTGCTGCCAGGGCGGGCGGAATGGGAAGCTGTTGGGCGCGAAGGGGGGAGACGAGGGCGGCGAGGAGGCCGAGGATGGCCAGGATGCGGAGTTTGAGTGTCATTGTGCAGTGCAGCGATTGGGGGTCGGGAATTATAACGCTAGCGATGGAGCAGACCCCAGTCGCACTGCACAAAGGGCTTCCACTGCGGGATGGGCGATCCTTCGGGCGTTGGCGATGGCGAAAATCTGCTCGCAGACTCCGCCCAGGGGGCCGACCGGAAACGCTCCCAGCTCGCGTTCGACCGCTTCGGCCAGCTCAAGGGGAGCGGGGAAGAGACCAAGACCGGAACGGCCGAAGGTCTGTAGCAGGGCGCTGTCCTCGAACTCGCCGATGATGTCGGGCCTGATTCCCGTTTCCTCCAGCCAGCGGTCGATCTGGTCGCGCAACCGGTTGTGCCGGGTGGGCAGCAGGACGGGGGCGCCGGCGAGACTACGCGGAAAATCCGGTCGTAGGCGCTCTGCGAGGGAGGGAACGGCGTAGAAGCCTACCGCCAGTTCGCCCAGGGGGCGGCTGATCAGCCTAAGATTTCCTCCCCCGGTCGCGGGCCGGTCGGTGAGGACCACGTCCAGGCGATGGACGGCCAGGTCGGCGAGGAGATCTTCGAATTCGCCCTCATGGCAAACCAGGCGCAGGCGGGCCGGAGCAGCCTGGATTTCGGCGAGGAGTCGGTGGGCCACCAATTTGGGCAAGCCGTCGGAGATTCCCACCACCAGTCGCTGTCTGTCGCCCTGGTCCGGCTGGGCCAAGTCGTCGACCAATTGGTCGCCGAGCTGGAAGATCCGGTCAGCGTAGGCCAGGGCCGTCCGGCCGGCTTCGGTGAGGGCGAGGCCGCGGCCCTGAGCGACGAAGAGTGCGCGGCCGAGACTACGCTCCAGCACCGCGATCTGGCCGCTGACCGTCTGGACTGCCACGCCCAGGCGTTCGGCAGCCCGGGTGATGCTGCCTTCCTGAGCCGCGCTCCAGAAGTAGTGGAGGTGCTTGAAGTTGAGGGAAGTCACGGAGTTCGATGTTTTCGAAGTGTATCTAAAGTTTAATCCGATTTATCCGCAGTGTCTTCCCGGAGTAAACTCCTCGCCGTGTCGTTCACCCTCCAGCAGGAGACTCTCATGAAACGTGTCGTTCTATTCCTCCTTACCAACCTGGCGGTCATGCTCGTCCTCGGGCTGGTCACCAGCCTTCTGGGCGTCAACCGCTTCCTCACCGCCAATGGCCTCAATCTTGGCATGCTGCTCGTCTTTGCCGGGGTGATCGGTTTCGGCGGTGCCTTCATTTCGCTCTGGATGTCCAAGCCGATGGCCAAGTGGAGCACCGGCGCCCAGGTGATCGAGACGCCGCGCAATTCGACCGAACTGTGGCTGATGGAAACCGTCGGGAGGCTCGCCCAGAAAGCGGGGCTGCCGATGCCGGAGGTCGCCGTCTATGAAGGCGAGCCGAACGCCTTTGCGACCGGAGCCAGCAAGAACAGTTCCCTGGTGGCTGTCTCCACAGGCCTCTTGCAGGGCATGAGCCGCGAGGAGGTCGAAGCGGTGCTGGCCCACGAGGTAGCCCATATCGCGAACGGCGACATGGTCACCCTGACTCTGATCCAGGGCGTCGTGAATACCTTCGTGGTCTTCATTTCCCGCGTCATCGGGTACGCCGTCGATTCCTTTCTGCGCAAAGGCGAGGAAAGCAGCGGACCGGGCATCGGTTACATGGTGACCAGCATGGTGTGCGAACTGGTCTTCGGTATCCTGGCCAGCATGATCGTCATGTACTTCTCGCGCCAGCGCGAATTCCGGGCCGACGCCGGCGCCGCCGGGCTACTCGGCACTCCGCGCCCCATGATCGATGCGCTGCGCCGCCTCGGCGGCCTGCACTCCGAGCCTTTGCCCCAGGGCATGGCGACCTCTGGCATCGCTGGCGGCAAGAGCATTTCTTCCTTGTTCGCGAGCCATCCTTCCCTCGAAGAGCGTATCGCCGCCTTGAGCGGTCGCTGAGGCAATTTGCAGGCGGTGAGGGTAGCCGCCGCGCAATGGGCCAGAGTCGGGCCGGGTGTCAGCCTGGCCCGATCTATTACTTTAGTTAGTGTGGCGCATTTCACAGCGTTTCCGCAGGCAGCGCCCTAGAATCGCAACTGTCATTGATTGGGGCGCGTTGCCCTGGAAGTTGCGAAAGTGGTCATGATGAATATGGGCGAACAGATCGTCCTCGCTTCGCCCGCCGACATGCAGGAGGGCTTTGCGCGTCTTTCACGTGGGAGCTATTTCAAGGAAGCCTCCCTGGAAATGGCGCTCAGTATCCTTACCGAATCGACGGCGGCGGCGACCGGAGTCGAGCGCGTCGCAGTCTGGGCGCTGACCGATGATCGGCAAGAGTTGCGTTGCCTGGAACTCTTCGAGCGTCAATCCCGGCGCCACAGCAGCGGGGCCAGTCTGGGCGCAAGCCAGTATCCGGGATTCTTCGCCGCCCTAGATGGGGAAGGCGCCATTGTTGCGGACGCTCCCTATCTGCATCCGGCAACCAGCGAATTCGCTGCGGATTACCTTCCGCAGCATAACATTTCAGCCATTTTGGCGACTCCAATCCACATCCGCGGCGAGTTGCAGGGAGTCTTTTGCCTCGAACAGGTCGGGGGGCGGCAACCTTGGAGCACCATGCACCGGGTTTTTGCCCAGGCGATCGCCAATCTTGTGACCCTGGCCCTGGTCGAGTACGAGGCATCGGAGGCCCGGCGGCAGGCGAGGACGGCCAGCGAACGCCTGCGGGCTGTGTTCGACGCCTCCCGGGAGGCGATGCTCCTGGCTGACGGCGATACCGGCATCGTGCTCGATGCCAATCGACAGGCTGAGTTGCTGTTCGGGATTCCCCGTACCCGCTTGATCGGGCGGCATCAGCGCCAGCTCCATCCACCGCGGGAGGCGGAACGGTGCAGTCGAGCCTTCCAGCAAACGGTTTCCGGTGAGCTCAAGGCGCCAGCATCGGTGCCTATTCTGCGCGGCGACGGGGTTGAACGCCCGGTGGAAATCCGGGCCCAGGTGGCCGACCTGGGAGACGGCCGGCGCTTGATCCTGGGTGTCTTTCACCCCTTATAAGCAGGAGACGAGGGCGTCCAGTTCCGCAATGAGGGCCAACACCGGCTCTCGGGTTTCCGGCGCTTCGAGATCGACCCCTTCTCCGGCACGCAGGGTCAGGCGGCGCACCAGACGTCCGGAAACCAGGGCGATCTCCCCGAGATCCAGCGCTTCAGCAACCCTTGCAAGATCGCTTGCCGCCCGCTTGAGGGCGAAAGCGTCGGGCGGTAAAGCTCCGGTGGCGGCACGCATCCTTTCCAGGCACTCCCTGCCTTCCTCGGCGAAGAGCCGGTCGAGGACAGGGGAGCGCGCAGGTGCCCTTCTCTCCGCGGCAATGCGGCCCAGCCGTGCAGAAAAATGGCGGGCGCGCTCCGGGAAGGCCGCATTCTCCAGTGATCCGTGGTCCGAGAAGCATTCGATGGTGGCCGTGATTGCGGTGGCCAGACGTGGGTTGGCGAGACCCTCGGGTTCATCGAGGCGGTCGGTCGCGCTCGCCAGCGCCTCGCCGAGGGCCAGACAATCATTGTCCTTGAGTGCCAATGCGGCTCCACAAAGGGCAAATACCGCCGGGCGGATGGCCGCGAAGCCACGGCCGTGGCGATCTAGCCAGGCCGACTGCAGGGCGATCCAACAGGATCGCCAAATTTCAGCCTCCTTATGCGGAAAGCGCGGCGGGTGTGGTGGCCGAGCGAGCAAGGGCAGGATCGCGGCGGTGGCCTCCAGGGTGGGAGCCAGGAAGGCCCGGGATTGTTCCAGATCGGAATCGGGGATGTTCATTGGGTGGCGAGTTGGGCAAAGGCCTGTACCACGGCGGGCGGCGCTTGAACCAGTTCGATGAGGACCCCTTCGCCACCGATCGGGAACTCTTCGTTCCCCTTGGGATGCAGGAAGCAGATATCGAATCCCGCGGCACCCCTGCGTATACCCCCGGGAGCGAAACGCACGCCATGATCCGCGAGCCATTCGACGGCCTTCGGAAGGTCATCGACCCAAATTCCGACGTGGTTCAGTGGAGTCGCGTGGACAGCCGGTTTTTTTTCCGGGTCCAGGGGCTGCATCAGGTCCACTTCGACCTTGAAGGGGCCGCTGCCCAGGGCGCAGATGTCTTCATCGACGTTCTCGCGCTCGCTGACGAAGTTGCCGGTGACCTCGAGGCCGAAGAGGTCGACCCAGAGGGTCCTTAGCCGGTCCTTCGACGGGCCGCCGATGGCGATCTGCTGGATGCCGAGAATCTTGAAGGGACGAGTCATGGTAGGGAGGCCTTCGTGTTGTAGTAATTCATAATTATACAAGCGAAGTGATCTTTTCCAATCAGGTGTTGCGGGACCGATAGGCGGCGAAAATGAGCCAAACACCCGCCACGATCATGGGCAGCGAGAGCCACTGGCCCATGCTGACGGTATAGGAAAGACCAAAAATCCCCGCGTCGGGTTCGCGGAAATACTCGGTGATAAATCGAAAACTCCCGTAGCCCGCCAGGAACGCGCCGGAAACCGCACCTGCCGGCCGAACGCGGGACGAATACAGCCAAAGGATGGCGAACAGGGCGAGTCCTTCAAGACCCAGGTGGTAGATTTGGGACGGGTGCCGCGGAAGGGCGTCGCCCGCCTGAGGGAAAATCATGGCCCAGGGGAGGGCAGGATCGGCTGCCCTTCCCCAGAGTTCCCCATTGATGAAATTGCCAAGGCGGCCGGCCGCCAGGCCAAGGGGAACCAAGGGGGCGATGAAATCGGTGACTCCCAGCCAGGCCTTGCCGTGCTTTCTCGCCCAAAGCGCCATGGCGGCAAGAACGCCGAGAAACCCCCCGTGAAAGCTCATTCCCCCTTTCCAGACTGCGATCATCTCGAGGGGATTGGAAAAATAGTAGGCCGGTTCGTAGAGCAGGATTTGGCCGAGACGGCCGCCAAGAATGACACCCAGCACGCCATAGAAGAGCAGGTCGTCGAGTTGTTCGATCGTCCAGCCGGCCCCCGGCCGGGTCACGATGCGCTGGCGGCCGAGGAAAAAAAATTGTGCGAAAGCCACCAGGTACATCAGGCCGTACCAGCGCACGGCAAGGGGGCCCAGCGAAAACGCCACGGGGTCGAACTGAGGATGCAGAAGCATGGGGGCAGGGGATTCGGCTAGAATTGGTCGATTATAGTTGTTGCCGCCATGCGCGGCTTTGTACGGAGTCCGTCATGCCCCAATATCGTTCCCGCACTTCCACCCACGGCCGCAACATGGCCGGCGCCCGCGCCCTCTGGCGAGCCACCGGCATGAAGGACGGCGACTTCGGCAAGCCGATCATTGCGGTGGTCAATTCCTTCACTCAATTCGTTCCGGGCCATGTCCATCTCAAGGATCTGGGCCA
>SSTA01000078.1 GCA_009469685.1 Azonexaceae bacterium
CGGGCCGACGGAATCTTTCCATCGACGATCTTGCAGAAGATGCAATCGCTCACGGCTGCTTGCTCCGGGCCGCTTTCTCGTCGATCCCGGAAATGCCTTCGCGGCGGCGCATTTCCTGGGAAACGTCCTCGATACCCAGATCGTAGAAAGCGAGAAGGACCAGAACGTGGTAGATGACGTCGGTGGACTCCCAGACGATATTGAGCCGCTTGCCGTCCTTGGCCGCCATGATCAGTTCGGCGCATTCCTCACCGATCTTCTTCAGGATGGAATCCGGACCTTCGGCAAACAGCTTGGCGGTGTAGGACTTTTCCGGATCGGCATGCTTGCGGGTTGCCAGAGTCTCGGACAGGCGATGCAAGATATCGTGGGTACTCATTTGACGTAGATTTCCTTCGGGTCTTTCAATACCGGATCAGCGGGAACCCAGAGCTCCCCCTGCAATTCGTTAAAGAAGCAACTCTCGCGGCCCGTGTGGCAAGCGATGCCCCCCTCCTGCTCGATCGCCAGGAGGAGCACGTCGCCATCGCAGTCGGTACGAATGGCACGGATTCGCTGGAAATGACCGGACTCCTCGCCCTTGCGCCACAGGCGCTGACGGGAGCGAGACCAGTATACCGCGTTGCCGGTGCTCACCGTCTCGACCAAGGATTCGCGGTTCATCCAGGCAAACATCAGCACCCTCCCGCTCTTCGCATCCTGCGCAATGGCCGGAATCATGCCTTCGGCGTCCCATTTGAGCGCGTCCAGCCAAGGCAGGCCGTTGTCCAGATCGCTCACAACCGGACTTCGATACCCTGATCGCGCAGGTATTCCTTGGCCTGACGCACGGTGTATTCGCCAAAATGGAAGATGGACGCCGCCAGGACGGCATCGGCGCGGCCCTGGGACACGCCGTCGGCAAGATGTTGCAGATTGCCGACGCCGCCCGAAGCAATCACCGGAATTTTCACGGCATCGGCCACGGCGCGGGTGAGCGCCAGATCGAATCCGTTCTTGGTCCCGTCACGGTCCATGCTGGTCAGCAGGATCTCGCCCGCCCCCAGCGTCTCGACCCGTCTCGCCCAAGCGATGGCATCGAGCCCGGTGTCATTGCGCCCACCGTGCGTAAAGACGTTCCAGCGCCCCGGTGAGGTCGCCTTGGCATCTATGGCCACCACGATGCACTGGGAGCCCACCTTGCTTGAAGCTTCATGAACTAGGTCCGGATTCTGTACCGCAGCAGTGTTCATCGAAACCTTATCAGCGCCGGCATTGAGGAGACGCCGAACATCCTCGACCTTGCGCACACCACCGCCGACGGTGAGCGGGATGAACACCTGCTCGGCACAGGCTTCGACGATGTGCAGGATGATGTCGCGCTGATCGCTGGACGCGGTGATGTCGAGGAAAGTGACCTCATCCGCTCCCTGCTCGTCATAACGGCGGGCGATTTCGACCGGATCGCCGGCATCGCGCAGATCGACGAAATTGGTGCCTTTGACCACCCGGCCGGCAGTAACGTCGAGACAGGGAATGATCCGCTTGGCGAGCCCCATCAGCGCCCGGCCTTGTCGGCCGCAGCCTGGGCCGCCTTGAAGTCGAGGGTGCCGTCGTAAATGGCACGGCCGGCGATCGAGCCGATGACGCCCTCGCCCTCGACGCCACAGAGTTTTTCGACGTCGGCGACACTGGAGAGGCCGCCCGAGGCGATCACCGGGATGCTCAGCGCCTGGGCCAGCCGCACGGTCGCTTCGACATTGACACCGGAAAGCATGCCGTCACGGCCAATGTCCGTGTAGATGATCGCTTCGACGCCGTAGTCTTCATACTTGCGCGCCAGATCGACGACATCGTGGCCGGTCAGCTTCGACCAGCCATCGGTCGCCACCTTGCCATCCTTGGCGTCGAGGCCGACGATGATGTGGCCGGGAAAGGCACCGCAGGCATCGTGCAGGAAGCCGGGGTTCTTCACTGCAGCGGTACCGATGATGACGTAGCTGATGCCATCGTCAAGACAACGCTCTATGGTATCGAGATCGCGGATCCCGCCTCCCAGTTGGACCGGTATCTCGTCTCCGACGGCATCGAGGATGGCCTTGATGGCGGACTCGTTCTTCGGCTTGCCGGCGAAAGCGCCGTTGAGGTCCACAAGGTGCAGGCGGCGCGCGCCCTGGTCGACCCAGTGGCGGGCCATGGCGCCCGGATCTTCGGAAAAGACGGTGGCCTGTTCCATCAGGCCTTGTTTGAGGCGGACGCACTGTCCGTCCTTCAGGTCAATGGCGGGGATGATGAGCATGGAATGCGGGAGAAGGAATTGCGGAAAGTCGCAGCCGCCGGCACAGAGTGGTCAGGGACGCCACTGGGCGAAGTTCTTGAGCAGTTGCAGCCCGTCGCGGGCGCTTTTCTCCGGGTGGAACTGGACGGCAAAGATATTATCCCGCCCCACCGCACAGGTAAAGGGGACACCGTAATCGGCCGATCCCGCTATCAAGGCAGCCTCGCGGGGCTCGACGCAATAGCTGTGGACGAAGTAGAAACGGGCACCGTCGGCGATGTCCCGCCACAGAGCATGAGGGCCCTGGCGGACCTCGTTCCAACCCATGTGAGGCACCTTGAGTCGCCGACCGTCGACGCCGACCATTCGAGCGTCAGGAAAATGGCGGACTTGACCCGGGAAAACTCCGAGCCCCTCCACATCACCCTCCTCGCTGTGCTCGAAAAGCATCTGCAGCCCAATACAGATTCCCAGAAAGGGTTTGTCCCGAGCCGCCTGCAGCACCACCTCCCGCAGGCCACGAGCGTCGAGTTCCCGCATGCAGTCCGGCATCGCCCCCTGGCCGGGGAAGACCACCCGTTCAGCCCCGGAGACTGTCTCCGGATCGGCGGTGACCAGGACTGGCTGGCCACCCGCCACATGTTCGAGGGCCTTCGACACGGAGCGCAGATTACCCATGCCATAGTCGACGACGGCGATGGTCACAACGTCCCCTTGGTCGAGGGCATCGCGCCGGCCATACGCGGATCTGGCGTCGCCGCCATGCGCAGCGCCCGACCGAAGGCCTTGAACACCGTCTCGGCCTGATGATGGGCATTGACGCCCCGCAGGTTGTCGATATGCAGCGTCATTCCGGCATGATTGACCAGGCCCTGGAAGAATTCCCGCACCAGGTCCACGTCGAACTGCCCCACCCAGGCCCGGGTGAATTCCACGTTGAAGTCGAGTCCCGGCCGCCCGGAGAG
>SSTA01000079.1 GCA_009469685.1 Azonexaceae bacterium
TGGCGGCGACGGGGGCCGCGGCGGCAGCATCTACGTCGTTGCCGACCGCAACATCAATACCCTGGTCGATTACCGCTACACCCGCAAATTCCTCGCCCAGCGCGGCGAGAACGGCCGCGGATCGGACTGCTATGGGGCCGGAGGCGACGACATCACCCTGCGCATGCCGGTCGGTACCGTCATCAAGGATCTCAATACCGATGCAGTCCTCGCCGACCTCGACCACCACGACAAGACGGTGCTGATCGCCAAGGGCGGTAGGGGCGGCCTCGGCAATATCCATTTCAAATCGAGCACCAACCGTTCGCCCCGCCAATGCACCAAGGGCGAGGCCGGCGAGGAATTCGAACTGGCGCTCGAACTGCGCGTGCTCGCCGACGTCGGCCTTCTCGGCCTTCCCAACGCGGGGAAAAGCACCCTGATCCGCGCGATCTCCGCCGCTCGGCCGAAAGTCGCCGACTACCCCTTCACCACCCTTCACCCCAATCTTGGCGTGGTCCGGGTCGATGCCAACAAGAGCTTCGTCGTCGCCGACGTACCCGGTCTCATTGAGGGCGCCGCCGACGGCGCCGGCCTGGGCATCCGCTTCCTCAAACATCTGCAGCGTACCCGCCTGCTCCTGCATCTTGTGGATCTGGCCCCCATGGACCCGGACGCCGATCCGGTCCACGATGCCGTCGCCATCGTCGGCGAACTGGCGAAACACGACCCCGAATTGGCCGCCAAACCCCGTTGGCTGGTCCTCAACAAGCTCGACATCATTCCTGAGGACGAGCGCGAAAAGCGGATCAAGGACTTCCTCAAGGCTTATAAAAAAGCCTCCAAGTACAGCGGCCCCCATTTCCCCATCGCGGCGATCAGCGGAGAAGGCACCAAGCCCCTGATCTACGCGATCCAGGAGGCCCTCGAACAGATGGCACCGCTTCCGGATGTCGCGAGCGACCTCGACGCTGCGGACGAAAACGAGGACCTCGCATGAGCACCCGTCTCGCCTCCGCCCGCCGCCTGGTCGTCAAGGTCGGCTCCGCCCTGGTCACCAACAACGGTGCCGGGCTCGATCTTAGCGCCATCGATGACTGGGCAAGGCAAATCGCGCAACTGAGACAGCGGGGCAAGGAAGCGATCCTCGTCTCGTCCGGCGCCATAGCCTGTGGCATGCAGCGCCTGGGCTGGACCAAGCGCCCCAAGTCGGTCCACGAACTGCAGGCGGCTGCGGCCGTCGGCCAGATGGGACTCGCCCAGGTCTACGAAAGCGCCTTCACCCGCTACGGATTGCATACCGCCCAGGTCCTGCTCACCCATGACGACCTCGCCGACCGTAAGCGCTACCTGAACGCCCGCTCGACCCTCACCACCCTCCTGGCCCTTGGAGTGGTGCCCATCATCAACGAAAACGATACCGTCGTGACCGACGAAATCAAATTCGGCGACAACGACACTCTGGGCGCCCTGGTCGCCAACCTCATCGAAGCCGACGCCCTCATCATCCTCACCGACCAGCAGGGTCTCTACACCGCCGATCCGCGCAAGGACCCAGGGGCCAAACTGATCGACGAAGCCGCTGCCGGGGATGCCCGCCTGGAAGCCATGGCCGGGGGTGCCGGCACCTCCATCGGCAAGGGCGGCATGATCACCAAGGTCCTTGCCGCCAAACGGGCCGCGCGGAGCGGCGCCCACACCGCCATCGCGAGCGGTCGGGAAGCCGACGCGGTGGTGCGCCTGGCGGCGGGAGAAGCGGTAGGAACCCTGCTCGTTTCCCAGACGCCCCCGCTCGCCGCCCGCAAGCAGTGGCTGGCCGATCATCTGCAGACTGCCGGTCGGCTACTTCTCGACGCCGGCGCCGTCGCCGCTCTGCGGGCTGGCCGCAGTCTGTTGCCCATCGGTGTCGTCGCCAGCGAAGGCGACTTCGAGCGCGGCGCCGCCGTGGCGTGCATCAGCCCCGAGGGGCAGGAAATCGCCCGCGGGCTCACCAACTACGGCAGCGGAGAAACCCGGCTGATTGCGCGCAAATCCAGTCAGGAAATCGAGGACATCCTCGGTTACGTCGACGAGCCGGAAATCATCCACCGGGACAATCTGATCCTGGTCAGCTGACCGGAATCGCCGGGATATCCTGCCAGCCTGGCTCTTCCGGCGCAGGCTGCCCGAACCTTCAACCTTGTGATCGGCGCTCGAAGGGCAACCGCGATCGATCGCCCCTGCCTGCCGCCCCGCCCGCCCGGGAGTTCCGCAGCGGATGACAAGAGTGCGCCCTTGCTTTGGCGTCGCACCAATAA
>SSTA01000395.1 GCA_009469685.1 Azonexaceae bacterium
GCCGTGCTTGTACCGCTGGCATTGGCCTGGCCGAAGCCCGGAAAAGCAAAAAGCCAATCAGCGCAAACTGATTGGCTTTCAACAAAACGGCTTGGTTGCGGGGGAAGGATTTGAACCTTCGACCTTCGGGTTATGAGCCCGACGAGCTGCCAGACTGCTCCACCCCGCGTCCGTCAGAGAAGGAAGATTATGGCGGCTCCCTTCCCTCCTGTCAAGCTTCCCTACCGCGACTGAGCTTTGGCTTCACTTGGCCGACAGCCATTTGACGATGGGCGCCCATTGCTCGGTGTCACGGCGGTGCCGTGCGCGGGGCGGATCGAAAATGGTGAGCCCGCCGGCGGCGACATTGACGTAGTTCTGGGTATTGCGCAGATAGCCGACGATGGGAATATCGAAGTGTTTGAGGAACTCCTCCAGCATCGCCGCCGCCTTGGTACGGGGATCGACGCGCATGGCGACGATGCCGACCGCGTTGCGGCGTCCCCGCAGGTCGTTGCGGATGGAGTTGAGAAAATCCTCGGTGGCCGCCATGTCGAAGATCGAGGGCACCAGCGGCACGATGACCTTGTCGACCTCGCGCAGGCAATCGGCAAGCTTGTAACCCTGTAGCCCGGCGGGGGCGTCGAGGACTACCCAATCCGACTCCCGGGGCAAACTGAGGGCGAGTTGGTTGCCGGCAAAATAGCCGGTGACCGCCGGCAAGTCCGGATCGCGGAAAGCCATCCAACGCAGCGCCGACTGCTGGCGGTCGAGGTCGCACAAAGTGACCTTCCTGCCCTCGTTGGCGAAATGTCCGGCCAGATTAGTGGCCAGGGTTGTCTTTCCGGCCCCGCCCTTGGGATTGGCAACGAGCACTGCGCGCATGACGATCTCCCCCTTTGTTGATTTGGCATGCATTATATTCTCCAGCCTGAAGAACGGCAGCGGACATGAGCGACGGAGATTGATCGATGGCGACCAAAGGCCCACGGCAAAGGCAGGGAATCCAGTCCATCGAATTGGGCTTCGACCTGCTCCACACCTTGAGCGCCGCCGGCCGTCCGATGATGCTGCGGGACCTGGCGGCGGGGGCCGGCATGCCGCCGGCCAAGGCCCATCGCTACCTGGTCAGTCTGCTGCGGGTCGGCATCGTTTCCCAGGACCCCTCCAGCGGCCGTTACGACCTCGGCCCGGCCGCCCTGGAACTCGGTCTTGCAGGCCTTGGGCGTCTCGATCCGGTACGGCTTGCCGGGCCGGTCCTCGAAGCGCTCTGCGAGTCGCTGAACGAAACCGTCGCCCTGGCGGTCTGGGGCAACCGGGGCGCCACCATCGTACGCATCGTCGATGCGGGCGGCCCCATCACGGTCACCCTAAGGGCGGGAACCGTGCTCCCCTTGCACAACTCGGCCACCGGCAGGGCGTTCGCGGCCTTCCACCGCTCCCCCTTCGTACGCCGCATCCTCGATGAGGAGCTCCAGCAGGCCGCCGCCCGCGCCAAGGTGGCGATCACCACGCTACGCCGCCAGCTCGAACGCAATCTGACGGAAATCCGCACCCGCGGCCTTTCCCGGGCCACCGGCAGCCTGACCCCCGGGATCAATGGATTCAGCGCACCGGTTTACGATCACACGGCAAGCATGGTGGCCGCGATCACTTCGCTGGGCCCGGTGGGAGAATTCAACGTCGAATGGGACAGTCCCGCCGCTCTCGCGATGCTGGATTCCGCAGCAAGCTTGTCTAGCAGCCTGGGATACGGCAGCATTGACGGGACGTCTCCTGGTGCCCCCGCCCGGAATCGAACCAGGGCCTGATGCTTACAAGGCAACTGCACGACCTTCATGCTACGGGGGCCGGCGACATCGGAGCGGCATTATAGCTTGAGCTTTCCAATCATCCCGACCATCGATGGCGAATCCTTCCAATCCTTCGGAAATGGCCCGGGAGACCCTGCGTCTCCTGGCGGCCAGGCGTATCCCGCCCACCCCTGACAATTACCGCACGCTCTATCACGAGATTTCGGGAACCCGGGAGAAGGAGGCCTTTCCGGAAAAAGCGGCGCGGAGCTTGACCGCCGCCTTGCCCCGGGTGTCTCCCGAGCAGCTCCGCCTCGGGCGAACGTTGGACAACGCGGTTCGCGACCAGGACTGGGAATCCTTCCAGAAAGCTTTGGCCGCCCAGTTCGCCGCGCTATCGGAAACCCAGAAGCTGCCCTGGGGCGATTTGCTCAACGATCTCCTGCGTCAATGGGAGTCGCGTCATTCCGGACTGACCCAGGCCAAGAAGCGGGAATCCCTGGACCACGTGCTTTCCAGCGCTTCGGCCAGCGCCGACACTCTCCACTCCCGTTTGAGTGCCTTGCTGCGCACCTGGGCGGCGGGGGTCGGAGACGATGCGGGAGTCGAGACGGCACCCGAACCCGAACCGGCGGCAGCCACAGTCGCCACCGGCGACAAGGCGACCGAGTTGCTGAGCGAACTCCGGGAACTCGTCGCCTTTGCCCTCGAGACCGTCATCTCGACCCAGTTGGTGGAGTCACCGGGCCTGGCGGATACGGCGCGGGCCCTCGCCACCGACATCCGGCGGGCGCGCAGACTGCCGGAATTGCAGGACTTTCTGGCAGGACTGAAGCGTTTCGCCTTCAAGCTCGAATTGCTGGCCGAGGATCGCGCCGAGTTGCGGGCGAGCCTGCTCAATCTCTTGCGACTGCTGGTCGAGAACATGAGCGAGCTGGTCATGGACGACCGCTGGCTCTCCGGACAGATCGAGGTGGTCCGCGAAATCATCGACAAACCCCTTTCCCAGCGTGCCCTCGACGATGCCGAGCGCCGCCTCAAGGAGGTGGTCTACAAGCAAAGCCAGCTCAAGCACAGCCTCAACGAAGCCAAGGAGGCCCTCAAAGCCATGCTGGCCGGCTTCGTCGATCAGTTGGCCGATTTCGCCGACGCCACCTCGGAGTACCACGACCGCATCGAACGCTGTGCCGAAAAGATCAGTACCGCCAACGACATTTCGGAACTGGAGACCGTCCTCGCCGAGGTCATGAAGGAGACCCGCGCCATCCAGCACAACGCCCAGCGTTCCCGGGACGAATTGCGGGCCACCCAGCAGCGGGTGCAGGAGTCCGAAGCCAAGATCCGCGAATTGGAGCTGGAACTGGTCACCACCAGCGATCTGGTGCGCCACGACCAACTGACCGGCGTCCTCAATCGCCGCGGGCTCGAGGAGGCCTTCGCCAAGGAGATCGCGCGGGCGAACCGCCATGAAACCCTGCTCTGCGCCGCCCTCCTCGACCTCGACAATTTCAAGAAACTCAACGACAGCCTGGGGCATGACGCCGGGGATAGCGCCTTGATCCATCTCGCCACCGTGTGCAGAAATACCTTGCGCCCGCAGGATACGGTTGCCCGCTACGGCGGCGAGGAATTCATCATTTTGCTGCCCGATACCGGATTGGACGATGCGATCAATGCTTTGACCCGGTTGCAGCGAGAGCTGACGCGGCAAATCTTTATGCACGATAACCGGAAGACCCTGATCACCTTCAGCGCGGGAGTGACCCAGGTCGCCCCGGGCGAAGATCAGGCCGTCGTGATCAAGCGCGCCGACGAAGCCATGTACGAAGCCAAGAAAACCGGCAAGAATCGCGTCGTGAGCCGTTAGCTCACTACCCATAGCGACTCGCAAAGTCGTCCTTCAGGAGAGAGACACCCTATGTTCGACAATTCCAGCATCCTCGTGACAGGGGGGACCGGCTCCTTCGGGCGCAAGTTCATTGCGACGGTCCTGGCGCGCTACTCGCCCCGCCGGGTCATCGTCTATTCCCGGGACGAACTGAAGCAGTACGAAATGCAGCAGGAGTATCGCCAGGACGCCATGCGCTTCTTCATCGGCGACGTGCGGGATGGAGAACGCTTGCGCCAGGCGATGCGCGACGTCGATTACGTCGTCCATGCGGCAGCCCTGAAACAGGTTCCCGCCGCTGAATACAATCCCGGGGAGTGCATCCGGACCAACGTCGGTGGAGCCGAAAACGTCATCGCGGCCGCCCTCGCCAACGGCGTCAAGAAGGTGGTGGCGCTGTCCACCGACAAGGCCGCCAGTCCGATCAACCTCTATGGGGCGACGAAGCTGCTCTCAGACAAGTTGTTCGTGGCCGCCAACAACACCGTCGGCAAGCAGGCGACCCGCTACGCTGTGGTCCGCTACGGCAATGTCGTCGGCTCCCGGGGTTCGGTGGTCCCGCTCTTTCAGAAGCTCGTGGCGGATGGCGTCACCGAACTGCCCATCACCGACCCCCGCATGACCCGCTTCTGGATCACGCTGCAGGAAGGCGTCGATTTCGTCCTCAGAGCGTTTGAGCGGATGTACGGGGGCGAGTTGTTCGTGCCCAAGATCCCCTCGGCCCGCATCACCGACCTGGCCGAAGCCCTGGGTCCCGGGCTCCCGCAGCGGATGATCGGCATCCGTCCCGGCGAGAAGCTGCACGAAATGATGATTTCCCGCGACGACAGTCTGCACACCCTGGAATTTCAGGACCATTACGTCATCACCCCGTCGATCCGCTTCGTCGAAGGCAGCGATTTCGCGAGCAACGGTCGCGGCGA
>SSTA01000080.1 GCA_009469685.1 Azonexaceae bacterium
CATCCACGAGCGTACGGTGAAGGCGTTGCCGGCCATCCTCGACCGCCTGGTGGCTTCGGGTTACCAGTTCGCCGGCTGGGACGGCAGCGGCTTCACCGTAGCCCCAGGCGGAAGGTCCGCGGTCGCGTCGACGGCTTCGGGAGTCGCCGGCTATGGCGACTCCTGGGCCATCGTCATCGGCATCGACGATTATGCCCGGTGGCCCAAGCTGCAATACGCGGTGCGCGACGCCCAGGCGGTGCGCGAGACGCTGATCGGCAAGTTTGGCTTCGCCGCCGACCATGTGGTGAGCCTGGAAAACGGCGCTGCCACCCGGACCGGCATCCTGGCGGCCTTCCACGACAAGCTGGCCCATGCGGGCATGAAAAAGAACGACCGCCTGCTTGTCTTCTTCGCCGGTCACGGAGCCACACGGCAGCTCAGTTCCGGTCGCGACCTCGGCTACATCGTTCCGGTGGATTCCGACCCCGGCCAACTCGCCACCGACGCCATTCCCATGACCGAGTTGCAGAATATTGCCGAGGGCGTCACCGCCAAGCACGCTCTTTTCGTCATGGACGCTTGCTACAGCGGCCTGGGCCTCACCCGTGGCGCGGGCAACGCCAACTTCCTGCGCGACAACGCCAAACGTCTGGGCCGCCAGATGCTGACCGCCGGCGGAGCCGACCAGCTGGTGGCCGACGGGGGGCCCAACGGTCATTCGGTCTTTACCTGGGCCCTACTCCAGGGGCTGGGGGGCAAAGGCGACCTCAACGGCGACGGGCTCATCACCGCCACCGAGCTGGCCGCCTATGTGGCCCCGGCGGTAGCGGCCGCCTCCCGCCAGACGCCGGCCTTCGGCAGCCTGCCGGGGTCCGAGGGCGGCGACTTCATCTTCGAGTTGCCGATGGAAACGGAATTCATCAGCG
The DNA here is from genome assembly GCA_009469685.1 of Azonexaceae bacterium. The sequence continues at coordinate 909 of SSTA01000080.1, forward strand.
CCGAGACCAAACAACTGCCCAACGAGGCCATCGTCCTCAACAGCAAGCTCGACGCTACCCGTCCGGCGATGCCGTCCCCCGCTGCCGCCGGTGACAAACCTGCACCTCCGCCCGCGCCGGTTCCGGTGGTGGTGAAGGATTTGCAGGGCGGCGAGCAGAGGATTGCGCCCCCGGTCGCCGTGCCGACCAGCGTGCGGCAATTGGCGCAGCGTGCCAACGACCGGGGCCTACAACTCTTTCGGGAGAAACTGTACGCCGAAGCCGAGGCTCAATTCACCGAAGCCCTCAAGTTGCGCCCCGACTTTGCCCTCGCCGCCAACAACCTCGGATTTGTCTTTTACAAGCAGGAAAAGTACAAGGAAGCCGCCCGCTGGTTCGAGAACGCGCTCAAGATGGACCCCTCGAGGGCCATCGCCTATCTCAATCTTGGCGACGCGCTGGCGAAGGCCGGCGAGACGGAGCGAGCGAAACTGGCCTACCGGACCTACCTGGAACTCGCGCCCAACGGTGCCGGGGTGTCCTACGTGAAACAGCAGCTCGGAGGGGCTTGACGCCCCAGAAGGCAGGGACCCGTTTAAACGCGGAGGAGTGCCTTGACGAGCCTTTCGGACAGTTGGTCCTCGGTGAATTGAGGCTCGTTGGGCGGGTAGAGCGAGTTTTCCTCGATGACGAAGCCGTGTTCCTGCGCCAGAGCGCGCAATTCTTTGAGTTTCTGGCAGGCTTTGAGGGCGGCGCCCAGGGTGGGGTCGGCCTTGGCCTTTTCAGCGAAAGCCTTGATGGGGGCAACGGACATGGTGATCTCCTGAAAGGGGTGAAAGTATCGAAATCGGCCGCATCAGGCCGGGAACTCCAGGACGTTGGCCTCGCCGCTGCCATCGTCGATGGCGGCGCGGGCCAGTTTGCCGTCCGGGTGGTAGCTGTAGTCATGGCGCAGTTCCACCTCGCCATAGACCACCTTTTCGCAGGCAATGAGCCGGTCGGCGTCGTCGAAGGTGCCGCGGAAGAAGGTATTGCGATTGCGCAGGGCATCGGCGGCGAGTTCGCCTACCAGCCGGAGGGGCAATTGGGTGCCGCTGTAGCTGGTGAAAAACCGGGTCGGAACGCGGGGGGTGCTCATAGGGTTTTCCTGTCGCAATCATGACAAAAACCCCTCCATCGTTAGGGGTGCTCAACAGGGAGAGCAAATTCGAGGCCAGCATTCAGCGTGCGGCCGCAAGCCGACTGCGCTACATTTCGCGCTGTCATCTTCCGGGGCAGTTCCCATGCATTACCTCGTCGACACGGAAAAATCCCTTTATGAAGCCGGTGTTGATCTGCGGGCGGCCATCCTCCGCCTCGGCTTCGCCATCCTGCAGGTGCAGGAACTCGGCCCGCCGGGCAGTGGCTGGGAGGTCGAGTGCGACGAAGACTGCACCGTTTTCACGGTCGACAATCCGCGTTACACCCAGCAACTGGTGAACCGGGACATGCGCTCGACGCTCGCCCTGCCCTGGCGTATTTCGGTCTATACGGAAGCCGGCAGTACCCGCATCGGATTCGTTCGTCCCTTGGCGCTGTTCGCCGCCTTGGAGGTCGCTGCCGGGGTAGGTCCGGTGGCCAGGGAAATCGAGGAGAAGCTCCGCCAGATTGTGGACGAAGCGCGGTGATTCGACGGGAAGACTTCTGGCCGGTCAGTGGGCTCTTCTGACCGTCGCCATTCGCAATTCCGTCCGGGCGAAGGGCGGGCTGCGGTGGGTCAGGTGCGTCCAGGGTGCCCGTGACCTCTCGGCTTGCAGAGCATCCGGCGAGGGGATCCGGGGTGGAGCCTGCGGTCGCCGTCCGGAGGGGGCAGGCTAGCAGCCCTGCCGCCCAACGGTTCCCAGGGGAGCCCACGAGCGGGGTGAGCAGCGACCCGTGATGGTGTGGTCGATGAACGTACTGCGCCGACCCGAGGGCCGGCGCAGTCTTTGGTGAAGCGAATTACAGGGTGAAGGCGTTGCGCACCCGCTCGAGCAGCTTGGGTCCCATGCCCTTCACTTTCAGCAGATCGTCCACTGCCCGATACGGCCGGGCGGCGACGATGGCGCGGGCCAGAGCATCGCTGATCCCTTTGACCGCGGTGATCTCCTGCGCGGTGGCGGTATTGACCGAGACGCCGGTCGCATACTGAACCGCCGCCTTGCCTGAGGGCTTTGCAGCCTTCGCAACTGCGGCCTTGGGGGCGCTCTTCTCAGTCGCTTGGGTTTCTTGCGGTAGCGGTTCCACCTCTGCCGCAGCGGCGCGCGGACGGGATAGTTCGCGGAAATCCCGGGTGACGTAACCGGCGGGGGACCACTCGCGCAACATCAGGGTCAGATGGCCCTGAGCGGGCAGTGCTCCCACATGGGCGCTGAAGCGGCAGTCGCGCTGCTCGGTTTGCCCCGCCAAGGTCCCGATGACCTCACTGGCCAGGAGAACGCCTTGCCATGCGCCGCCGGAGTAGGGGTCGTCGAGGGCCCACAGTTCGAGCGCCAGCGTGCCGCTCAGATTGTCGGAGGAGCGCGGGTTTTCGATGCGGGCGATCTCCAGATCGACTTGCTCGTCGGTGAAGCTGCAGCAGAGGGTGCCGCCGAGTCGCGGCTGCGGGAGGCTGAACGATTGCGCGTAGGTGGCCCGGTCGTTGATGCCGTCCACATCGCTGACCAAGACCAGCGTCACGGTGTGCGCTTCCTGGCCGGCGGGCGGAAAGGCTTCGGCGATACCAAAGGTGCGAATGACACCGCTTCCGTTGATGGGCAGCAGGCCTAGCGGCACTTCGGCAATCTTGATCGCATCGTCCGCCCAGAGCTGCAGAGCCCATTGCTGGCCGCAGAGGCGGGTTTCGTCGAAGAGGATTTCGGCATTCAGGCTGGCGGTGTCGCCATCGATGGCGTAGCCGTGGGAGGTGCCGAGGCGAGCGATGGGATTGGGGCGGACGTCCCCGAGCGGATTTTGGAGCATGGTGTGAGGGCGTGTTGGTTTGGAAAGGCCCGCATTATAGGAGCATTGTTGGAAAATTTTGCGACTGCGACCGATGAATTTTCACTGCACGCCAACTTGGTGCAACATTCTGTGCGGAAAGGGTTTTTGCCTGGCGCAAGATGTCGTGTATGCGACAGAAAAAATTATTTGACATGAGAAATCGGCACCAAAATGAGGCGCGGCCGACTTTTGTCGAGGCGTTCGACAGAACCCGGGGCTAAACGGCTTTAAGGTTTCGGGCCGAGGGGGCAGAATTCTTCCGCGCCTTCCGGCAGCGCAAAAGCAATCACCGTATCGCGACGGATGCATGGCGATTCCGAAACGGGACGAGATGCAGTCTAGGGCCGACTGCGCCTGTCGCGCATGGGCAGGACTCCCGATTTGGCCTGGGAGATTGCCCGCGCTCGGGCCGGAGCCCTGTCAAGCCGGTCGTGCCCGCTGGAACCCCAATTCAAAACTCACCCCATCCTCGCCGTTGCGGACCAGGATCGTGCCGCCCATCTTGGCCATATAGGTCTTGGCCACGAACAGGCCTTGGCCCCGGTGACCCTCGGCGGCATGGGCGGGCTGATCGGAGACGCCGTATTCAAAAATCTTGTCCAGCAATTCCGGACTGATGGGGGGGCCGAAATTGTGGATGCTCACGGTCGCCAGGTTGTCGCCGGCCGCCACCGCTATGGTGATGGGGGTGCCCGCCCGGCGGTGCCGGTCTGCGTTCTTGAGGATGTGGGAAAACACGTCCTCCAGAGGGAATTCGTCGGCCCGCACCGGCACTGGAGCGTCTACGCCTGTGCAGCGGACATCGGCGACTCCGGCGTTCTCGGCGACGTTTCGTACGAAATCGGCAATATCCACCGTTTGCACCTGCAGACTGGTGGACTGGAACGCCTCGCTGGGACTGGCGCTGCCGTAAAGGACGCGGACGGCCTGTTGCATGCGGCTGATGTAGCGGTGGCTAGCGTCTTGCGGACTACCATGCAGCGCCATCAGGCTCTGTAGGGGAGACATGATTTCGTGGCCGACGGCATGCCAGAGGTCCTTCTCCTGTTCGGCGCGGATCTTCTCGCGGCCGGCGTCCTCCTTCACCCGCTGCAACAGGTCGTCGAGTCCGGCGGCCAGGAGGCCCAATTCGTCACCGCTACGCAGATCGGCCAGTTCGAAGCGTTCCAGGCCGCCATCGGCATGCACCGTCCGGGAAAGGCCGCGGGTGCGACGGGTGAGGGTGGCGATGCGGCGGATGATCCCGACTTCGATGACCAGCCAGGCCAGACCGATGGCGCCGAGCATGGCTCCGACAAACCAGGAGAGTCGCGTGGCTACGGCGGAGAGCGTCTTGTTCACGCTGCGGGCATCGCCCTTGAGCAGCAGCCTGAATTGGCCGAGCGGTGTGGCGACTTCCTCCGTCAATTCGACTACCGGGGCATCGAGGGTCTCCACCGGCAGCACGCGTATCAGGCGGGTAAGCAGGGGCGAGGTCTGCTCCAGGGTTTCATCGCGGCCGGCCAACTGGGCCAAGTCGATTGCCTTGCCGCCGACGACGCGCTGGATGGCCAAGGTCTCGCCGGGAAGCAGCAGGCTGGTGAGATCGGAGAGGGCGAAGGGGGGCGTGACGCCTGGTCGATGGCTATCGAAGAGGGCGGGGCCGTCGCCGGGGGGGAGCAGCTCGAGATGGACTTTGAACTGGTCCAGGTCTGGAGGAGGCCAGGCGGGTTTTTCCCGGGCGAAGAGCGCTTCGCGCAAGGCTTCCACCGGCAGGCGCAGGGAGAAGAAGGATGGGCGGAGGCAGTCGGCCTCCGCTTCCCGGGGCGAAGTCGCGCATTGGCCGTCCTGCCAGACCCAGCCGCGGAATTCCTTCACCGGTCTGGCGCCGGTGTAGTCGCGACCCGGCTGTTCCACATAGCCGGTGAAACGGCCGCGCACCCCTTCAGCGCCAGGGGTGCCTGGCAGGGGCTCAAAAGGGGCCACCCAGCGCCAGGTCTGGCCGCGCAAGCTGACGGTGACGCGCAGGCGATGGGCGCCGTCAAGGAACTCGTCGCCGATGCGGTGGGCCTCCAGCGCCCCGCTGCGGAAGGTGCCCGCGGCGTAGATGTAGCCGCCGGCCCAGGGATTGTTGCCGATGGCCACGCAGAGGCTGCCATGGTCGGGGTATTGCACCAGGCAATCGGCCATCTCGACGGCATTCTTCACCTTGTTCTGGTCGTCGAAGTCGAGGGCGGCATAGGGCAGTACGACCGGGCGGCCGGCGGCGGCCAATTGCGCATTCCAGCCGGGATTGAGCAGGGCCAGCTGGCCGGACGGGTGGCGCAGCCGCCCAAGGATCTGGGCCTGAGTCTTGGCGAACCCGGCGGCATAGTTGTCGACGCTGCGTTGCTTTTCCTCCTGAAGCACGGTGACGGCGAGCGCCATCACGGCAAGGAAGAGGGCCAGGAAGGCCGTGCGGAACAGGACGCGCAGGCGGAAGGATGCCAGCCAGGCCAGGAAGCTCTTCATCGGGGCCCGCCGGCGTTGGCCTGGTCCGACCAGCGGAAGCCGCGCATGGGCACGTTCTCGATGCGGTCGAAAGTCTCGTCCAGCTCGCGGAACGCTTCCCGGATGGTGCTGATGTGCTTCCTGATGTTGTCCCGGTTGCGGCCGCTCTTCACCACCGCAAAGAGTTGGTCGTAGGACACCACCTCGCCCCGCCGCTCATACAGGGCGGCAAGGATGCGCTGGGCGGTGAGCGGCAGATTCACCCGCTTGCCGCGCCACAGCGGCGCCGCCTGACGCAGGGGGTCGAGGGAGAGTTCGTCGCTGGCCGGTACCGCATCCTTGGCGCCTGGCTTGTCGCGCGAGGCGCGCAGGATTTCGAGAAAGGTCTCGATGAAGTCGGCTTCTTCGAAGGCGGTCTTCTGGAGGTAGTCCCAGGCGTCCAGGGCCTTCATGATGCTGCGGTAGATGGCCGCCGGCATGGCCGAGACCACCAGGACCGGCGTGCCGCGCCCAGCTTTGTTGATGGCATTGATGACGGCAACGCCGGCGTGCCGCTCGCGGCCCAACTCGATGTCCAGAGTGACCAGGGCGTAGTCTTCGCGGCCGATGGCGGCCTCGGCGTCGTCCCGGTTGAACCATTGGTCCACCGTGATGCCCGGCCGCGCGGCGAGAATCCAGTCCTTCAACTGATTGCTGGTGGGCAGGTCGTCTTCGATGATGGCAACCCTGGTCATGGTGAGCTCCGAGTCGGCGGTGAAGCAAGTATGGCGTGATTTTGCCTGGACCGGCGTGGCCTTGGCGTGAGTGTTCGTTCACAGGTTAGGGGGCCGGCTCGCCACGGTGACCGGTATTGCCGGGGCATTAGTTCAATGGCATCATCCCCGCTCTCGTTGGGGTTTTTGGCCTGCTTGGCCGGAGCTGTTTGGCGGTCTCCGCCCATGAACCGCTATGACCCCTCATCTCTTCATGGACTTGGACCCATGGTCAGTTTGGCAAAGCGCTTTATTCTTGCATGGGTGGTTTTCTGGCTCGCGGATGTCGCCGTGGCACAGTCTGCGGATCGCCTGGCGGTTACCGAAGCCGACGATGGGTATGGCGTGTCGGTTCCGGTAAGCCGCCTGGAATTGCTTGTGCCGCGCGGTGAATTGGTTTTCAAGCCCCTGGATATTGGCGGATCGACCGCCAATCCGCGCTATTTCTATTTTGAATCGGCCAGCGGCGCGGTTCTTTCGGGGTGGTTCGAACCGTCGTCGAGGTATCGCGGTGCAGAGGTCGTCTGGAATGGCGACAGCGCGGCCTGGCGTCAGCGAAATCTGCCTGCTCCCGCAGACGTGAGCTTTGAACGGCGTGGTCAGTGGGATGCGGTCTTCTATCACCTGCCTCTTCCCGGCGGATCGAGCGCTCACGTCCGGGCGCACTGGGTCCAGTCCGGAACCTGGATCGACGTGCACCTCTCGGTGACCGGCAAAGAGCCCTACGCGATCAATCGCAAGGCCGTCGAGGCCCTGCTGCAGTCGCTCAAAGTGCGCGAAAAGTCGACCCCATGAAGGGATTGCAACGCCATTTCAGGGCTTTGCGCGGTCCGCTTGCCGCCCTTGGGCTCGCCGTCTGCAAGACCGTTTGGGCCGATTGCGCCTCGCATCTTCCGGTGGTGGGTGCGCTGACCGTAGAGCGCTGTATCGAGGGACCCGCCTGCGTCTCGGCGGCCCAGGCGCTTTACGACTATGCAAGCCGGGGGCCGGGGCGCGACGACCCCACGGTGCTCAATATCTTTCTCCACTCCAGTCCGTGGCGTTTTTATGACCAGGAGATGCGAATCATTCCGGTCGAAGAGCTGGCGGATTCGGTACGCCCCTATCGCAAAAAGGGTGTTCGACGCGTTGTCCTCAAGGCCTCCTGGAGCGGTGTGGCGCCCGGGCCGAAAGAAAAATCCCTGGCCGCCAGACTTTCCAGTGCTTTGGGCGGTGTGCCGGTCCAAGGCCAGGATGGTTTCGTCTGGATGGCAGGGGACGGTTCCCTGCGAACGACAAGACAGGCGCTCTCGGTGATGTCCGGCTCGGGGCCCTATCAGGTCAAAAAGGGGGGCGAAGTCCTGGTGGCGCTCGTGGCCAGTTGGCCGACCTTCCTGGAGGACTCCCTGCGTCAGGCGAAGGATGCCGAAGGTTTGCTCCATGCGGGGGCCGGAGCTGACATCTTCCTCCTCTGTCCGGACCAGGCCCTGCGTATCTTCGACGAGGCGGCAAATCTGGGTAGCCCCATCGCGGCCTACAACGGGGCGCTGATGCGTCTGGACCGGGGCGCACCGGGCGACCGCTTGGCTGCTCTGCGCCTTCTGGAGCAAGCTGCCCAGGCGGAGGATCGCCCGGCCCGAGAGCTTCTTAACAGACTGGCTCGCTGATTTCTTTGCCTCTCGATTCCTCCCCGGACTCGCAGGGTCGCGGGGGAGGCAGCTCCCTGCCTGCGTGAGCGTTCATTCACGCGCCGGAGTATTCGTCTCCTCAGTCTTACCAAAGTCACCTCGCCGCGGCATGGCTTGCTCCACGGGGCTTCCGGCACGATGACCTCCATGGCGGCAGGGTGACGGGAAGTGAACTCCCGACCGGCCGCCGAGGGCTCCGGCCCCATCCCGGAACATCAACATTGAGGAGAAAATCGTGAAAGAACGTCTTCTGGACATGCTCGACGGCCTGCGCCAATCCGCTGGCAATCTGGCTTCCCGCACCGGCCGCGCGGCCGGCCATCTGGCTCGCCGTGCCCATGGGGCTCGCCTGAGCCTCATCGCGCTGTCCATTGCCGGAATCGGCGCCTACGGCATCTCTACCCATCCCCCCATGCAGAGCGTGGATCGGGGCGAGGTGGGACTGCGCATCAACCAATTCACCGGCACCAGCGAGGAGTTCCAGGAAGGAGCCGTACTGGTGATTCCGGGTCTGCACGAACTGCGCCGCTATTCCCTGCGCGACCAGACCTATCGTCCGGCCGGCGCCGCCAGTGCCGAAGGGAGTGCCCCGTACCAGACCGTGGAAGGGCTCTCCATCGGCATGGACGTAGCTGTCCGCTACGCTCTCGACCCGGCCCGCATCGCGACCGTGGCGCGGGCTCTCCCGGAGGACATCGGGGGCCAGGTCGTGGCGCCGGCGGTGCAGGGGGTGCTCTATAAGACTCTGGCCCGCTACACCGTGCGCGAAATCTTTTCCAGCAAGCGGCAGGAAATCAAGGAAGCCGTCGAGGCCGAATTGAAGCCCATGCTGGATAGGGACGGCATCAAGCTGCAGCAGGTGCTGGTGGGCAAGGTGGACCTGCCGGCCGACTACAAGTCGGGCATGGAAAAGCTGCTGGCCGAGGAACTGGCGAGCGAGAGGATGCGCTATACCCTCGAGCTGAAAGAGAAGCAGGTCAAACAGACCGAACTCGAAGCCTTGGCCGACAAAGCACGCCGCGAGACGGCCGCTGCCGCTGCCGGCGAAGAGCAGATCATCGCCGCCAAGGCCCAGGCGGAATCGATGAAGCACATCCTGCCTTTCAAGGAGAAGCAGATCGAACAGCGCGGTCTGGAAGCCGAAGCCGAGAAGGTC
>SSTA01000396.1 GCA_009469685.1 Azonexaceae bacterium
CTGCGACCCATGGTCGCCGCGTGACTCGAACACTAGGCGCACAGCACGCTCGCGGACTTCGGGGGAAAACTTCGTCGATTTCTTCATCATGGCTCCATCTTCTCAAAGAAGGGAGCCTCCTCAAAACCCGGGGCGATTCACAGCGCCAAGTTTTTCGAGCATGGGGGCGATTTCGCTTGCGGCAAGCCCATCCCGATAGGCGGCTTCGACGGCGGCAGCATAGGTCTGGACTTCGCTGAGTCCGAGCATGGCGGCGACCCCCTTGAGCGTATGGGCCAGGCGCCGGGCTTCGGCTACGTCGGCCACCGCCAGAGCAGTCCCGATTTTCCGCGGATCATCCCGGTGGTTGGCGACGAATTTGCCCAGCATGCGCTGGTAACTGGCCACGCGACCGCGCACGCTCTTGAGTCCGAAATCGACATCCAGGCCGGGAATTGCCCTGAGGGCGCCTTCGATGTCATCCCCACACTCTGGCGCAGGCGCCACTGGAGCCGGAACATCGTCCGGATGGGGGAGCCAGCGGGCCAGGGCGGAAAAAAGGGCCGCCGGATCGACGGGTTTTGCCACATGATCGTTCATGCCTGCCTCAAGACAACGCTCCCTATCTTCGCCGAAGGCATTGGCGGTCATGGCCAGGATGGGCAATTCCGCGCCTCCGGGGGCGGCGCGGATGGCACGGCTGGCCTCGAGACCATCCATGACCGGCATCTGGATATCCATGAGAACCAGGGCGTGTTTTCCGGAAAGAGCCTTGTCGACGGCTTCGGCGCCGTTTTCAGCCGTTTCTACCGAAAAGCCGGCTTCGACCAGGAGGTTGCTGGCGACTTCCTGATTGATGGGGTTGTCTTCGACCAACAGGATGGAGACTCCCGCCGCCCGCTGACGCAGGCTTTCCTCAGCTGCGGGCAGCGTTCTGAGGGCGGGCTTTTCCACCCTGGCGGCGACCGGAAGATCCAGGTCGAACCAGAAACTGCTCCCCCGTCCCGGATTGCTTTCGATCCCCAAGGTGCCGCCCATCAGATCGAGAAGCTTGCGACTGATGGCCAGCCCCAGGCCGGTGCCGCCAAAACGCCGGGTGGTGGAGGAATCAGCCTGCTCGAAGGCCTGGAAGAGGCGGCCGAAATCCGCCGATGCGATGCCGATGCCGGTGTCGGTCACGTGAATCCGTATCCGGGCGCGACCTGAGTCTTCCCTCAGCAGACGTGCCCCGAGTGTCACCAAGCCATGATCGCTGAATTTGACGGCATTGGTGGCGAAATTGATGAGGATTTGCCCCAATCGGAGCGGGTCGCCGATCAGCACGGGCGGGAGAGCGGGATCGAGCTCGGTCCTCAGGGACAGGCCTTTAGCCGCAGCGCGGTCGGCAACCAGCAGCCGCGCCTGGGCGAAGAGCTCGGCCAGGGCAAAGGGTGCCGATTCCAGGGTGAGCTTGCCGGATTCGATCTTGGAGACGTCGAGAATGTCGTTGATGATCGAAAGGAGGTGCTGGGCGGCGTCGCCCACTTTCCGCAGGCGGTCGAGCTGCTCTGGATTTTCGGCTTGCCGGCTGGCCAGGTGGGTGAGCCCGATGATGGCGTTCATTGGCGTACGGATTTCGTGGCTCATGTTGGCCAGGAAGGCGCTCTTCGCCTGGCTGGCCCGTTCGGCGGCAGTCTTGGCCTCGGCGAGCTCGGCGGTACGGGCGGCAACCAGCTCTTCCAGGTGGTGGCGGTGGGCTTCGAGCTCGGTGACGAGACGTTGCTGCTCGGTGACGTCATCCTCGATCGCGAGGTAGTGCGTGACGGTTCCGTCCTCTCCCCGGACCGGGGAGACATGGGCATTCATGGTGACGTGAGCCCCGTCCTTGGTCCGATTGACGAATTCACCCTTCCAGTCTTGGCCAGCGGCCAGGGCGGCCAGCAGGCTCGCGTGGGTATGGGCAGGGGTAAGGCCCGAGTGCAGGAGGCGGGGGGTCCGGCCGAGCAGTTCCTCCCGGGAATAGCCGGTGATCCGGAGGAAAGCGTCGTTAACGTACTCGATTTGCCGGTCCAGGTTGGTGATCAGCACGCCGCTTGAGCTCTGCTCTACGGCAAGGCTCACTTTGCGCAGGGCCTCCTGGGCGCCCCGGCGCTCACTGATGTCCTGGAAAGTTCCGGTGATAAAGGTACCGCCGCTATCGTCTGCGCGGCCTACGCAGCGGAATTCGACCCAGAAGCGGCGCCCTCGCCGGGAGGTGACTTCGAATTCGAGAGTGCGGGCTTGTCCGGTGCGCCAACAGGTTGCGAGAAGCTCGGCGAATTGGCTACGGTATTCCGGCACGATATAGCCCATGGCTTCATTCAGGGCGGGAGTTTCTCCAGGGGGGTGTTCCAGCAGTTGAAAGACCTCATCGGTCCAGATCAGGATGCCTTTCTCCGGATTCGCTTTCCAGCCACCCAGACGGGCGATGGCCTGGGATTGCTGGAGGAAGAAGGCGGTTTCCTTCAGGCGCTCGGCAGCCTGCTTGCTTTCGGTAATATCACTCCAGATGCAGACAGCATAGGTGGCGCCGCGCAGCTGCAGAGGGCGGCTGGACACGCGGACGTCGACCAGGCTTCCGTCCTTTCTCCGGTGGCGGGTCTCGGTGTTGAAATGCCCCTCGAATGCCACCTGGTCGCGGGCAGCCTCAATTTCTTCCCGGGTGTGCAGAGCATCGACATCGAAGACCGTCAGCCGGGAGAATTCCTCCCGGGTATAACCCAGGAGCCGGGGGCCGACGTCGTTGAACTCGACGAAGCGCATGTCGGGATTGAGGAGCGCGATAGCGACGTCCGCCTGATTGACGATGGCGGAATAGAGTTGCTCCCGCTCACTCAGGGCTTCCTGGGCCAAGGTTTCCTCGGTGACGTCGAGGAGATAGGCGAAGGCTCGCAGCTCGCCGTCGAAGTCGACAAGCTCGGCGGACAATCGGATCCAGTGGGTCCGCCCCTGACGATCGCGCATGTGGGTGCGAAAATCGGCGACGCGGCCTTCGGTGCGCAGCCGATTCTTCCAGACATCCCGCTCGCTGGGGTCCCTCCACAGGCCGATCTCGACGGAATTTCTACCGATCAGTTCGTTCCGCGACCAACCGAATGTCGTGACGTAGGCGCCATTGACTTCGAGGTAGCGTCCGCTTTCCAGATCGGTGATGGAAATGGCCACCGGGCTGACGTCGAAGGCTGCCGCCATCTGCTTGCGGTATTCGCGGACGAGCGTTTCGTTGCGCCGCTGTTCGGTCATGTCGACGATATTGGCGAGAATGACCTTGCGGCCTGCTCCCTCGATGAGGGTGGCGGCCAACGAACAGATGCGCAACTGGCCATCCCGGGTGCGGCCCAGAAACTCGTAGTCCCGGATGCGGCCAGTGGCCGCGACGGTTTCGACCATGGTCCGGCGCGCTGACGGGTCGAGCCAAATACCTTGCTCCAGAGTGCTGCGCCCGACGGCTTCTTCGCGGGTCCAGCCGAAGCAGCGAGTGAAGCTTTCATTGACGTCGAGGATCGCCCCATCGTCGAGGGCGGTCAGGGTCATGACCACGGGGCTTTCGTAGAAGGATGCGGCGAGGAGGCCGATACCCTCGGCAGTGATGGTCGATGTCGATGGGGGATCAGACGCCTGGGCCGAGGCGGCTGCCGGAGTGCCGGAGGGAGAGCCGGTGTCGGTCGCCATGGTGGGTCGCTCAGCGCTTGGTCTGGACGATCCGATGATAGGCCGCGAAACGGCCAGCGTCCACATGGCCGTTCGCTACCGCTGCCTGCAGGGCGCAATCCGGCTCCCGGTCATGCCGGCAGTCGCGGAAGCGGCAGGCGCCCAGGAACGGCCTGAATTCGGGGAATGCCAGTTCCACCGCCGCCCGGTCCAGATGATTGAGGCCGAATTCCTGCAGGCCGGGGGAATCGATCAGGTGGCTCTCGGCGTCCAGGTGGTAGAGGCAGGCGTGGGTCGTGGTGTGCTTTCCCGAATCGAGGGCTGCCGAGATTTCCCGGGTGATGGCGCCGGCATCGGGAACCAGGGCGTTGACCAGGGTGGATTTGCCCATGCCCGACTGGCCGACCAGGGCAGCGGTCCGCCCCTGGAGATGAGGGCGGAGGTCTTCCGCGTGTTCCCGGGCGCAAAGTTCGACCACCGGTGTGCCGAGGCCGGCGAGGACCGCGAGGCGCTGCCGGGCGCCCGGCAGCCGATCGGTAAGATCGGCCTTGTTCAACACGATAAGCGGCTCAATCTCCTCGGTGGCTGCGGCGACCAGAGCCCGCGACAGCAAGTCTTCCGAAAAGGCGGGTTCGGTGGCCACCACGAGGACCAGCAGATCGACATTGGCGGCGATCAGTTTCTGGCGTACTTCGTTGGAGCGGTAGAGCAGGCTGCGACGGGGATGGATGGACTCCACCACGCCCTGGCCTGGGGCGGTGAGGGCGACCTCGACCCAATCGCCGCAAGCGATGTCGCTTTTCTTGCCGCGGGGAAAACAGGCCAGACGGCTGCCGTCGTCGAGTTCAACCACGTACTGACGGCCGTGGGCGGCGACGACGCGTCCCGGCTGGCTCATGACCTAGGCGGGGCGCAGGCGATGGAGATGTTCGATCCGCTGGGCCGCCGGCGGATGGGAGTCGTAGAACAGGGAGTGCAAAGGATCGGGAGTCAAGGTGGCGGCATTGTCCTGGTAGAGCTTGACCAAGGCGCGGACCAGATCGTCGGCGCCGGCATTTTCGGCGGCGTAGGCGTCGGCCTCGAACTCGTGCCGACGGGAAAGATAGCTGGTCAGCGGATGGAAGGGAAAGGTGAATACCGGAATCACCAGAAAGAAGAGTACGAGAGCCAGCGCCGTATTGCCCCCCGCGACGCCCAGACCGGCGAAGAAGCCCGGCGTTTCGATGAGCACGCCGAGCAGCCAGAGGAAGAAGAGGGACAGCAGAAAGCTCAGGGCAATGTGCTTGACCACATGGCGGCGGCGAAAATGGCCCAGTTCGTGGGCGAGAACGGCTTCGACCTCGGCCGGGGCGAGGCGCTCGAGCAGGGTGTCGAAGAAGACGATGCGCTTGTTGTTGCCGAAGCCGGTGAAATAGGCGTTGCCGTGGCTGGAGCGCTTGGAGCCGTCCATGACGAACAGGCCGCTGGACCGGAAGCCGCAGCGGGACAATAGGGCTTCGATGCGAGTCTTCATCTCGCCTTCGCCCAGGGGGGAGAATTTATTGAAGAGCGGGGCGATCCAGGTGGGATAGATGAAGTGGATGGACAGCGAGAAGACGCACCAGAAAATCCACACGTACAGCCACCATAGACTGCCCAGGTTGCCCATCAGCCAGAGTACCGCGAGCAGCACGGGAACCCCGATCGCGCCGGCGAGCAGGGACTGCTTGGCGAAATCGGAGAAGAAGAGCCCGAGGGTCATGCGATTGAAACCGAAGCGCTCCTCGATCACAAATTGCCGGTAAAGGGCAAAGGGCAGGTCGGCAACCGACTGGATGGCCAGAACGCTGAAAATGAGCGCCAATCCATAGGCATGGCCGGAGAGCATGCCTCCCCACAGGCGGTCCAGGGCGGCGAGGCCGCCCCCCAGGGTGAGCAGGAGCAGGAGCGCGCCGTCGGCCATCGCCGCGACCATGCCCCAGCGCGTCTTGGCAACGGTGTAGGCGGCCGCCTTGCGGTGGGCTTCGAGGCTGATGCGGCCTGCGAACTGGGCGGGAACCGCATCGGCATGGCGGCCGACATGGCTCGCCTGACGGGCGGCCAGCCATAGTCGCAGGACCAGCGTGGCGACGAAGGCGGCGAGAAAAAGGGTGGTGACGGCGGCAGGGGAAAGGGTGTCAGTCATCGAGCTATGCGACAATGAAAACTTTGGCAAAAGAAGCGACGCATTATATGGCAGGCAATGCGAACAACCTCGTCTGGCTGGACATGGAAATGACCGGTCTCGATCCCGACCGCGACCGCGTCATCGAACTGGCCATCGTGGTGACCGATTCCGACCTGCGGCTGGTGGCGGAGTCCCCGACCTGGGCCGTGCACCAGAGCGACGCCGTACTGGCCGCCATGGACGATTGGAACCAGAAAACCCACGGACGTTCCGGACTCATCGATCGGGTGCGGGAATCGGTCCTCGACGAAGCCCGGGTGGCCGCCGAAGCGCTGGAATTCCTGCGCAAGTACTCCTCAGCCGGCCATTCCCCGATGTGCGGCAATTCCATCTGCCAGGATCGCCGATTCATGGCCCGCCACATGCCCGAACTCGAATCCTTCTTTCACTACCGCAATCTGGACGTCAGCACCCTCAAGGAGTTGTGCAAACGCTGGGTTCCGGAGGTCTACAAGGGCTTCAAGAAAAAGAGCCGGCACACGGCGCTGGCAGACATCTACGAGTCCATCGACGAACTGAAGTACTACCGGGAACACTTTCTACGAATGCAGGCTCAGGCCCCACTTTCGGACAATTCTGGTCACGAGCCCGCCGTGGGATGAACGACTGCGCGTCGGTTGCCGAAGCAAACGAAAACGCCCGCCCGGAAACCGGGCGGGCGCGCTGAACTGCAGTGGTGCCAATCAGGCCACGTTTTGCTTGCGACGGCTGAAGCCGAGCAGACCAAACAGGCCCAAACCCAGAAGGGCGACGGATGCGGGTTCGGGAACTTCAACGGCATCGGTGATCAGCAGCAGGTGCGGATCGACGCAGGCGTAGCCCGTATCGCTACGGCCACCGGAAATGTTGGCGTTGCCGTAGATGGACTCAAAATTCCCCTGGGCAGTCGCAACGTTCGTGCCGCACGTGCCGCCGAAATACCAACTGCCCTTGGCAGAGCCGGTATCAAAAGAGATACCGATGTCGTAGCGGTGATTGGCTTCGAAGGTGAACGAGAGCAGGTCCGAATAGATGTAATCCAGAGAACTCGTCGCGCTGAAGAACTTGGTCTGGGAAAACAGCAGATTGTTACCGACGGGAGCCCAGTCGACGCTGCCGATCGTGCC
>SSTA01000081.1 GCA_009469685.1 Azonexaceae bacterium
CATCGGCGACATCGTCGGCAACCCCATGCTGGCCCACAAGGCGGTCCACGAGGCCCACGTCGCCGCCGAGGTTGCGGCGGGACACAAGGCGGCCTTCGACGCCCAGGTCATCCCCGGCGTCGCCTACACCCATCCGGAAGTAGCCTGGGTGGGCACCACCGAAGAAGAGGCCAAGAAGGCCGGACGCAAGGTGGAAACGGCCAAGTTCCCCTGGGCGGCCTCGGGTCGCGCCATCGCCAACGGGGCCGACTACGGTTTCACCAAGCTGATCTTCGACGCCGAGAGCCACCGCATCATCGGTGGCGCCATCGTCGGTCCCTCAGCCGGCGACATGATCGGCGAAGTTTGCCTGGCCATCGAGATGGGCTGCGACGCCGTCGATATCGGCAAGACCATCCACCCCCACCCCACCCTGGGCGAGACCGTCGGCATGGCCGCCGAAGTCGCCCACGGCACTTGCACCGACGTGCCGCCGCCGCGCAAGAAATAGCGAGTTGTCTCCACCGCGCCCCCGGGCGCAACTCCCGGGCGGCGGTCATCACCGCCGCCCGTTTTTCCTTCGGCGGCAAGCCCGTGCGACCTCAGGATGCGCCGCCGATTCCTGGCTACTCCGCAGTTTTCCGGCCCTCGCCGAGCCAGTGCAGCAACGTAGTGAAGAGGACCTCGGGCTCGATGGGTTTAGTGATGAACCCGTCCATCCCCGCACCAAGGCAGCGGGCCTCATCCTCGGAAAAAGCATTGGCAGTCATTGCCAGAATGGGTACCCGGTCGCCGCCGGGCAGGAGGCGGATTTGCCGTGTGGCTTCCAGGCCATCCATATTGGGCATCTGAAGGTCCATCAGAATCAGGTCGTAGTGATGGCTGGCCGCCTGACGCACCGCTTTGGCCCCATCCTCGGCGATGTCGATGACTAGCCCGACGTCCGCCAGGAGCGCGAGAGTCACCTCCCGATTGATGATCTCGTCCTCGACCAGCAAGATCCGGCGACCACCGAAACGATCCAGCACTTGGGCCTCGACGGGAACCTCCGGCGCTTGGGGAGCGGGAACAGAGTCGTCGGACGCCCGCGCAAGCCGGGCAGTGAACCAGAAGGTACTGCCCTCGCCGAAAGCACTGTCCACGCCGGCCTGCCCCCCCATCAGCTCGGCGAGTTTGCGGGTAATGGCGAGTCCCAGGCCGGTACCGCCATACTTGCGGGTCGTCGAGTTGTCCGCCTGCTCGAAGGCACCGAAGAGACGAGGCAGGACGTCCGCCGCAATGCCGATGCCGGTATCGGTCACTGCAAAGCGCAGCAGCACATCCGTGGACCGCTCGACCAGCACCTCGACCCGAACGACGATCCGCCCGTGATCGGTAAATTTGATGGCATTCCCAAGGAAATTGAACAGCGCTTGCTGCAAGCGAGTGGCGTCTCCCCGCAGCGGTGTCGGGGGGACTTGGACTTCGCTGACCACTTGCAGGTGCTTGGCCTGCGCCCGCTCCTGGAGCAGCGCGATGACGTTGGATACCAGGCTGGGGAGGTTGACCTGCGTCTCCTCAAGGTCGAATTTGCCGGCCTCGATCTTCGAGAGGTCGAGGATGGCACCGATGATGTCCAGGAGGTGATTGCCCGCAGCCTCGATCTTTGCCAGACGGTCGCCCTGCTCGCGCGTGACACCGGAACGGCGGAGCAAGTACGCCATACCAAGAATGCCGTTCAGAGGGGTTCGGATCTCGTGGCTCATATTCGCCAGGAAGGCGCTCTTGGCCAGGTTCGCCGCCTCGGCGGCCTCCTTGGCGCGGCGTAGAGTGCGCTCGGCTTCCTTACGCTGGGTCAGATCGGTGAGAAAAGCAATGAAACGCCCGCGCTGGCCCTCCTCCCCCGGTAAAAGGTAAGCGACCACCTCGACCGGTATCAAACGGCCGTCCTTGCCCCTGGCTTCGCTGTCGAATCGCGCGCGGCCATCCACGAAGCGTTCGCCATTGGTGGGTAGATTTTCTCCGGGGATCCGAGCATAGAGCTCGGCGACTCCCATCTCCAGCAACTCCTCGATGGCATAGCCGAACATCGCGGCGCCGTACTCGTTGACGTAGAGAAAGCGACCGCTCTCGCTCTCCACCCAGTGGATGCCGATCCCTGCCCGGTCCATGGCAAAGCGGGTATCCACAAGGCGGGCATTGACGGCAGAAAGTTCGGCGGTACGGGCGTCAACCAACTGCTCGAGCCGCAATCTATGGGCTTCCAGCTCGGCCTCCACCGCCTTGAGAGCAGAAATATCGCGCCCCGAGATCACCAGGCAGGGCACCCCGTCGATCTCCAGTTCGGCCAGCGACATCAGGGCGTGAAAGACTTCGCCGTTCTTGCGTCGGAACAGGGTTTCGTGATTCAACAGGAGAGGCGCGTCGCCCAAAGCCTTGAGCATGGCCTCGCGATCCTCTGGCGATCCCCAGGTGCCCACCTCCAGGGAGGTCCGCCCAATCACCTCGGAGGGCGTATAGCCAAGAATGCGCCCGAAAGCTTCGTTCACAACCCGGAAGCGCCCGGAGGCACGTTCGGAAATGGCCATCAGGTCGGGCGTAGCGCGGAAGATCGCGGCAAACATTGCTTGTGATTTGCGCAATTCGCGCCGACTGGCCACGAGCCGCAAGAACACTCCGACCACGGTCAGCATGAGGGCAAGCGAGGACAACGTCAGGATCGCCTGACCGTGTTTCTCGATAA
Organism: Azonexaceae bacterium; assembly: GCA_009469685.1. The sequence goes on from SSTA01000081.1 coordinate 2,702, forward strand.
ATCCGGGCGGCCGGTTGATGATCCGGCTTCCCGCCGGCAGTGCGTCCGCGGCCACGCCGAAACGCACCATTTGGGCATAATCGAACAGGTAGGCATTGGGACTGGGCAGCACCCCGCCCAGGTTCTTGCGATCGACGCCGTTGAGGATGCGCAGCGCGAGTTCCCCCGCCGCTCGGCCGTGCCCGCGCAGGTCTATCAGTCGCCCTCCGACAATGCCGTGGCCGAGGTTGAACTCCCAGCCGCCATAGAGCGGAACCGGGCTTGCCGAAGCCAGTCGCGACAAGGCTTCGTTGCTCGACAACGCACGGCCATCGGTATCGCGGACCACGGAAGCGAAATAGACGGCGACGGTTCCAGGCTCCAGGCTCCAGGCTCCAGGCGGGACACGTTGCGCAACAAATCATCCAGCGAGAGTCCTGCCAGAGCGCTGAACGCCACCCGCCCGGCGACGGCTTTCGCCGCATCGTCGAAAGCCCGCCGGTTCAGGCGCCCGGTCTCGGTATCGTCGTGAATGGCGACGATGCTCCGGGTACCCGGATGGAGGCGCAGGATGAGCCTCAAGGTATCGGCAAAACTGGGACTCTCGTCGATACCCACGAAATCCGGGTGTCCGGCAAGCCGGGCGCGATCGAAATAGTTGGTGCCGCAAAACACCACCGGCACCGAGCCGAAGAGGGCATCGCGCTGGCCCTCGATGAGGTCGAAGGCATAGTCGTCGGTGTCACCAGAAGATCGTAGGGATGCTTGCGGTATTTCGCCCGCAGCGCGTCCAGCATCCGTTTGCGGTGTTCCTCCTCGGGAAACTCTTTGCTATCGAGGTACTCGACTTTCACCACCACCCGTTTCCCAGACTCGGCCAGGGAAGCACGGATGCCGTCCACGAGGTCGTCCGAACCCTTGTAGCCGGCGTGGTAGGAATTGAGGATCAATACCTTCCGCAACTCATCGGTCTGCGCAGTCATCGGCGCCAGACCGGCGGCCGCGCTGCACGCCGCCAGCACGGCGGCCATGCCCACGACCCACGTTCGGAATTCCCCCAACCTGACCATCTATCCCGCTCCTGCTGGAAGAGCCCGAGGCCTGGCGGCTCAATAGCTGCCCCGGAACCTCCGGCCGGTGGCGGTAGCGTAACCGTGGCGGCACGGCTAGGGAAGCCTAGACCTAGAAAACTGAATGTCGGGGCGGGCGTCATTCGGCGACTTCGGCGGGCTACCCGTCGCCCCCGCGAGCCCATCGGTTAAACTGCCGCATTCCTTCCTCCGGATTTCTCCGCCGTGACCGCCGCCGAGACTTCGCCCACCGTGCACTTCTTCCGCGCCAACCTGGTCTGGCCGCTGCAGTTGGAGCCCATCGCGTCGCCCCACACCGAGGGCCGGCATTGGGAGGTCTTCGAGGCCAGACTGGCGGAAACGCCTTGGCGGCGAGTGGACGACGAATTCACCTCCGATGCTCGGGACTTCAAGGAGCGGCATTATCGGGAATTCGTCTCCTTTCTGCCCTACGTCCAGCGCTTCCTTTATGGCGAGGGGAGATCCCGCAATCCGCGTCCGGACGACCCGCCCGGCGGCTCGCCGATGCACGTGTTCCGGCGCGCCGATGTGGCTCGCCTGCGCATCACCCTGCGCAAGGACGAGACGCCTCTGATTCTCGATGTGGTCCATCTGGACCTCTACTTCTTCCACGACTTGGATCTTGTCCTCCTCAATCTGGAAGTGAAGGCCAGCGACCTCTCCCTCGACACCACGCGCGATCTGCTCTTCCGCTTTGGCCGCGCCTACCCGTCGGGTTGGGATGAAGAAGGCGAAGGCTTGCACAACTCTCACCTCGCGGAGTGGCTGGGAGCCGACGGCCAGGTGCTCGCCCGATCCGACGCGCGGCGCCGGGAGAAATTCCTCAGCTACGTCTGCGCCCACCGCAGCCCCTGTATTTCCGAGCACTGGGCCTGCCTCCTGCGTCCGCTGGTGATCGCCCATTCCGACGAGCCCGGGGATCTGCGCTACCGGCTGATCGAATACCATCGCATGCCGGTCACCGCCTATCTGGCCGTGGACGAGCCGCGCCGCCTGAGCCGGGAAGACTGGGTGCGCATCGGACTCGCCACGTCGCTCCACCCCGATGAGGCGCTGCCGGCCAACGACCCGGCGGTCGCCGAATTCGAGCGCCGCTACTGCCAGGACCGCTTCTGGAACGACAGCGATGCCGGCCCCAATACCCGTTTCCTGTGCACCGGCAATACCCTGACCGTGGTCGGCGACGCGGCACGTCCTTTTTTCATCGACGGGGAGCGGGGCGTGCTGGCCCAATTCCGCCACCAGTACTTCCTTGTCTTCCTCATCGCCCACCTGCACCGGGGAGCACTGCTCGTCTTCGCCGACCTGCTGGTCGATGCGGTGAATGACCTCGACATCCGCGACGACCATTCGGTCCGCCGGTTCAAGCGCCGCATCCGGGCCAATTTCGAAACCTTCCTGCGCTTCACCCACCGCTACTGGTTCCACGAGATTTCCGAGCGGCCCCATGTCCAGGCCATCTTCCGGCTCTGTGCCGGCCATCTGCGCAACGACGACCTCTACGACGAGGTGCGGGACGAAATCCGCGAAATGTCCCAGTATCTGGACAGCGATTCCCAGCGGCGCCAGTCGAACACGGTCGTGCGTCTTACCGTCATCACCATCCTCGGCCTGATCGCCACCGTGACCACGGGTTACTTCGGCATGAACATCATTCCCTTCGGGGAAGGATCGATCGGGGAGCGGGTCATGCACGGCCTCGTCGCCACGGTGGTCTTCGTCTGCCTCGTGCTCTTCGCTGTCGCCCGCTCCAAGCGCCTCTCGGACTTTCTCGAAGACCTCGCCGACGAGCGTCTCGGATTCACTGCCAAGCTGGCCTCCCTGGGCCGCGTCCTCACTGGCCGCCCCAACTCCTGACGATCTGCAAGCTTGGGCGTCTCTCCCCGGTTTCTCCCGCCGCCACTGTTGATCGGTCGGCGGCAGCGCTTCGGCACGTCGCTTGATCGCAAAGGGAACTGCCTGAGACCGTTCGCCTTCTCTATTGCAGCGCCCCGTTAAAGGGTCATTGCTTCGCCATCCGGGCTACCCTCCTGCAGCGCCAAGCGCAGGGAGACTACCGTGCCAGCCCCGGGCGCGCTTTCCACCTGCAATTCCCCACCCGCTGCGGCGGCACGTTCGCGCATGCCCAGAAGGCCGAGGGAACGGAGACGGCGACTGCGCTCCTCGGCCTCGGCAAGATCGAATCCCACTCCGTCATCCTGTACTGTGACGCGCAATGCTCCGTCCTCTACCCACAGGCCGACGACGACGGCCCGCGCCTGGGCGTGGCGCAGGGCATTGGACACCGCTTCCTGGACCGTGCGAAAGGCGGCCATTTCCAGTTGGGGCGGAAAGCGCCGGCTGCCAATGGCTTGCTCGAGCCGCAGGATGGGCGACTCGGCCCGGGGAAGCTGGCCGACGTACCAGCGCAGACTGGCGGCCAGGCCCAGGTCGTCCAGAATCGGCGGCCGCAGTCCGCGGGCGATGTCTTTGGTGAAATCCACGAGACCGGCCACGATGCCGTTGGCAGTACGCAAATCGGTGACCGCGGCGGCGTTGCCAGCGAGCTTGCGGCGCAGGGATTCGAGGGCGAACTGGAGGGCAGCGAGGGACTGCCCCACCTCGTCGTGGAGTTCCCGGGAAAGGAATTTGCGTTCGTTCTCCAAGGCGTCGAATTGAATGGCCGCCAATTCCTTGAGCTGGCGCACGGCCCGCCGTTCCGATTCCTCCGCGACCTTGCGCGCGGTGATGTCGATGCAGATACCCCGCATCGCCAGGGGCCGCCCGGACTCGTCATAGCTCGTACTGCCGCTGACGGAAATCCAGCGCAGCTCGCCGGAAGCCAGGAGCAGACGGTGTTCGTTGGACAATACTCCCCCGGCGACGGCAGCCTCGACGCGGGCTTCCGCTTCCGCCAGATCGTCAGGATGGACAACGCGCCTCCAGGTCTCGACGGTGGCCGTATCGCGCCCGGGATCGAGACCGAAAAGCCGGAAAAATTCCGCCGACCAAGTGAGTTTTCCGGTGACCATGTTCCAGGTCCAGATCCCCGCACCGGCGGCTTTCTGAGCCAGGGTCAGGCTGTCGAGGGCCTGGCGCAACTCGCTTTCGCGGCGCTTGGCCCCGGTCAGGACGTCGAAGACCGCCAGCACGTATTCCCGGCGGGGGCTGGAGAGAGACACTGCAAACCACTCGCCGAGACCCGGAACGAACATCTCGAACGTCTCAGGCCCACCTCCCCGGGCCACGCGCCCCAGGGCTTCGAGGACTTCGCCGTTGCTCGCCGGAAAATCGGGCAGCAGATGACAAAGCCTCCGGCCGAGCACATTGCGCATGCGAGTGATCCGGGTATGAGCGGGATTGACGTAGAGGTGCACGAGGTCTATCGGGCGCCCTTGGTGGAAGAGCACTCTGCCCAAGACGACCCCGTTGAAGACGTGGTCGAGGGCGCCGACGAGGAGTTCGGGACTCACTTCTCGGACGCGGCGTTCCGCCGCGGGCCCGGCCTTTTTGCCTACCGCTCCCGCCCCGCGACTGCTCATTGCCGAAAATGTTCGCGCAGGACCTTGACCATCGCCGCCTGATCGAGGACCCCGGCACTCTCCCGCAGACTGTGCATGGCCCACATGGGATTCCCCACATCCACCGTCGGAACGCCCAGACGGGCGGCCACCTGGGGACCGATGGTGCTGCCGCATCCGAGGTCGCTGCGATGGACGTAGCGTTGACAGGGGACTCCGGCGTCGGCGCAGAGTCGGGCAAAGCGGGCCGCAGTGTCGGCACCGGTGGCGTAGCGCTGGCTGGCGTTGATCTTGATCGCCGGACCGCCATTGACCAGCACCCGATGGCCAGGTTCGTAGGCGGCCGGATAATTGGGATTCCAGGCGTGAGCCATGTCGGCGCTTACAAAGAAGCTGCGTGCGCGGGCACAGCGCTCGCCCTCCGCGTCTACCCCCAGGGCAGCGGCAAGTCTTGCCAGGACATCGCCGACGAAGGAACCGCCGGCCCCGACGGCGCTTTCGCTGCCCACCTCCTCATGGTCGAACAGCGCCACCACGGCGGTGGCATCCGAAGTCTCGGTCGCCAGCAGCGCGCTGAGCGCCGCATGGCAGGACGCCAGATTGTCGAGGCGACCGGAGGCGACGAATTCCCGGTCGGCGCCCCAGAAGGCCGCCGGCTGGGTGTCATGGGCGGCCAGGTCCCAGGCCAGGAGGGATTCCGGCTCGACGCCCAGGGTATCGGCAAGCAGGCGGCGAAACTGCCCTTCGCCGTCCGCAATCCCGCCTACCGCAAGGAGCAAGGGCAGCTCGCTCTGGCGATTGAACTTCAGTCCCTGCTCGTTCACCTCCCGGTTCATGTGGATGGCCAGATTGGGCAGGCGGACGAGGGGACGGCCGAAGGCCAGAAGCCGCGTCTCCGGTCCACCCGCCGTTCCCACGACGACCCGGCCGGCCAGAGAAAGATCCCGGTCGGCAAAAGTGGCCAGGATGGGGCCTCCATAGACTTCGACCGCCAGGCGCAAGGCAGAGTCGCCGGCAAGTACCGGCTGCGGCTTGATCCGGAGCCCGGGCGAGTCTGTGTGGGCGCCGACCAGGCGCCAGCCGGACCGATCTGGACTCGCGCCACCCAGGGAGAAGGCGATCAGGGACGAGCCCCCGCGCACCACGTAGTAACGCCCCCCGGGTTGCAGTGACCAGCGTTCCCCCTCGTCGAGGGAGGCAAACCCGGCCGCCGCGAGGCGGGTGGTGGCGACGGCCACCGCATGCCAGGGGCTGGGACTGGCATCCAGGAAGGCCAGCAGATCCGCAGCCAGGGCGTGATCGATACTCAAAGGAGAGGAGCTCCGATCATCCGTTCGCCCCGTTCGTACACCACGTGAGCTCGCCCGACGATCAGGGGATCGAGATTGCCGATCCGGGCCGGATCCTTGCTGGCATAGGGCAGGCGGTGAAGGATGTAGCGCATGGCATTGAGGCGGGCCCGTTTCTTACAGTCGGACTTGATCACCGTCCACGGAGAATCGGCGGTATCGGTGTAGAAGAACATCGCTTCCTTGGCCTTGGTGTAGTCATCCCACTTGTCGAGGGAGGCCTTGTCGATGGGCGACAGTTTCCACTGCTTGAGGGGATGCACCGCCCGCTCCCGAAAGCGTCTCCTCTGTTCCTGCCGACTGACCGAGAACCAGAATTTGACAAGGTGGGTTCCGTTCCTGACCAGCATGCGCTCGAATTCCGGCACCTGGCGCATGAACTCCCCATACTCCTGCTCGCTGCAAAAACCCATGACCCGTTCGACTCCGGCCCGGTTGTACCAGGAACGGTCGAAGAGGACGATTTCGCCGTGGGAGGGCAGATGCTGCACATAGCGTTGGAAATACCACTGGCCGCGTTCGGTCTCGGTCGGCTTCTCCAGGGCCACCACCCGGGCTCCCCGAGGATTGAGGTTTTCCATGAAGCGCTTGATGGTCCCCCCCTTGCCTGCCGCGTCGCGCCCCTCGAAGAGGATCACCACCTTCTGGCCGGTCTCCTTGACCCAGGCCTGGAGCTTGAGCAACTCCACCTGCAGGCGGTATTTCTGCCGCTCGTAGTTGCGCCTTAGCATGAGGTTCTTGTAGGGGTAGCCACCTTCCCGCCAGTCGGGCACCAACTCGTCGTCGGGATTCGGCGTCATCAGTCCGGCAGCCATCCGCTGCTGTTTGAGCAAACCCTTGAGGAGTGCCACCGACTCTTCCTGGGAAACCCCGGAAATGAGGTCGCGCATGGCGGCCAGCCGGGCCTCCTGCGCCGCGTCCAAGGCCTCTCCAACGGTGAAGCCTTCGATATGGGCAGCAGAATCGATGGGACCCGTATCCCCCGCCTTAACCCCACGCCGCCCTGAGCGCCGGGTCGGCGCGCCGGATTTGCTGGCCGCCGGCCCAGAGCTACGCTCTGAACCCGTCGATGAGTCCGCCATGATTCTCTCCCTTTAGGCGCTCCCGCTGGAGCATCAGCGGTCGATTATGAGACCGCTGCGGGCGGGTGTAAATGTCGGGCGCCTACGCCACCCGGACTGCGCCGGGGGCTCGCCACGATCAGGCGAAGCGGCCGAGAAGCACGGAACTCCAGATCGCAACCACATTGACCAGCGCCACGAAAACCGCCGCACTGCCGATATCCTTGGCCCGTTTGGACAACTGGTGCCGCTCAAGGCCAATGCGATCAATGGCCGCCTCGACTGCCGAATTCAGCAGTTCGACCACCAGGACCAGAAGGACGCTGCCGATCATCAGGGCTCGCTCGACGCCGGAGACCGGAATGAAGATGGCCACAGTCACCAGGATCAGCGCCAGCCAGAATTCCTGCCGGAAGGCATCTTCGCAGGTGTAGGCCGCCCGCAGCCCGTCGAGGGAATAGTGGAAGGCGTTCCACACCCGGCGCAGGCCAGTCTTGCCCTTGAAGGGAGATTCGCCGTGGGGATGTTCGGCTCCGCCTACGGGCGAACGTGGGCGCGGGTCGTCATTCATGGATACTCCCTGGGGATTCGATTCGAGGCGCGCAAGCTTAACCTCGTTGGACGGAATCGTCACCGTCCCGTCTCAATCAAGCAAGTTCAGCAGCCCATCGATCTGCGCAAATCGCTTGCCGGATCACCGCCTCGAATTGGTCCACCGCAGCGTCCCAATTGCGCGGCATCACTGCCGTCCGCGCATCCCGCCCCATTCTTTGACGTAAGCCACTGTTCGTCGCAAGCATGATGGCGGCCGCTTTGAATGCGCTTTCCTCGCCGGGCGGAACAAGCAATCCATTCGTCCCGGGAGAGATGAGTTCGGCCGCGGCAGCGGTCTTATAGGCAACGACGGCCAATCCGCTGGCCATGGCTTCGGCCACCACGTTGCCGTAGGTTTCGGTCAGGCTAGGGAAGAGAAAAACATCGGCGCTCGCGTAGTACTCGGCCAGTTCTTCCCCACGGCGCACGCCGGCGAAGATGTGATGCCCGTTCATCTGGGATAGTCCTTCGCGAGCCGGTCCGTCACCGACCCAGACCATGCGCGCATCGTTGCCCAATCCTTCGATACACCGGCAGACCAGCCCCAGATTCTTTTCGGGCGCCATTCTGCCGACATAAAGATAGACGACGCTTTGCGAATCGGCTCCCCAGGTGGCCCGCAGGCGGTCGCTGCGCTTTTGCGGATCGAAGAGGTCCGTATCCACCCCCCGACCCACCACGCGGACCCCGGGAATGCCCGCGCCGGTCAGGGTTTTTGCCAGCGCGGACGTGGGAACCAGGGTTGCGCGGGTGCGTCGGTGCAATCTGCGCAAGTAGGCAGCGACGAGAGGGCGCAACCAGCCGAGACCGTAGTAGGTGCTGTAGTGATCGAAATTGGTGTGAAACCCGGAAGTCACTGGAATTCCCAGACTGCGGGCGCAATTCACCGCAGACCACCCCAGAGGACCCTCGGTGACGACATGAACGAGGTCCGGCCGGTGCTCCCGCCAACGGTTGCGCAGCCTCCCACCCGCCGGTAGGCCGAGGCGAAGGCCGGGATAGCCGGGCAGCGGAATTCCCGAGAAGAAGATGTCCTCGGGTGTTCCCCTATCCCCCGCATGCTGCCGGGGACGCAAGACCGAGACGGCGTGACCGCGCGAGCGCAATCCGTCGACCAGTCGGCCGACGGTCATCGCCACACCGTTCACCTCGGGCGGATAGGTTTCGCTGACGACATCGATGGCCAGCATCATGCGGCCCGATCGACCAAGGCAGCCGTCCACACGACCAGGAGGTTCAGCATGGCGAGGAGAAGCGCCGCGCCGCC
>SSTA01000397.1 GCA_009469685.1 Azonexaceae bacterium
CAACATGAAGGCGATCGCCTCCGCGTCAAGCCGGGTGTTGAGCGTGTTGAGTACTGCGCCGGTCATCGGCACGCCGAAATGCATTTCGTACATCGCCGGCACGTTGGGCAACATGGCAGCCACCGTATCGCCACGACTGACGCCTCGCGCGACCAGTGCTGACGCCAGGCGACGACAGCGCGCGTAGGTCTGCGCCCAGGTGAAACGGAGGTCGCCGTGGATGACCGAGTTCCGTTCCGGATAGACGTAGGCCGAACGGGCAAGAAAACTCAGCGGCGAGAGTTCGACGTAATTTGCAGGGTTGCGATCCAGCCCCAGCTGATAGGGATTGGCGGGCGGCATCTGGGCTCCTCCGGTGTCCGCGCCTTCGGGCGGGCGCGCGTCGGGCCATTATTCCAGACTCCGCGCAGGCACCGGCAGTTTCGCCCGCATCTGGGCGGTACACCGGAATCCGGCCAAGGTATAGTTCCGGGGTCCGAATCGCGTATCCGGCACGATCAAAAATAGGAGAGAGACCCATGCTTGGCCTGATGCAACAAATGCCCCTGTTGATTTCCTCGCTGCTGGTGCACGCCGAACGGCACCATGGCGATCAGGAGATCGTCTCCCGCCGCGTCGAGGGCGACATCCACCGCTACACCTACAAGGATCTCGCCGCCCGCTCGCGGCGCATGGCCAATGCGCTGGGTGACCTCGGCATCAAGATGTCGGACCGCGTCGCCACCCTGGCCTGGAACGGCTACCGCCACATGGAGCTGTACTACGCGGTCTCCGGGTCGGGCGCCGTGCTGCACACCATCAATCCGCGCCTGCACCCGGACCAGATCATCTACATCGCCGACCATGCCGAAGACCAGGTGCTGTTCTTCGACCTGACTTTCCTGCCCATCATCGAAGCCATCGCCGGCCGGACCAAGACCTGCAAGACCTTCGTCGCCATGACCGACCGCGCGCACATGCCGAAGGAAACCAAGGTGCAGGGGCTGCTCTGCTACGACGACCTGTGCGACGCGCATAGCGACGATTACACCTGGCCGCAGTTCGACGAGAACAGCGCTTCGTCACTGTGTTACACCTCAGGGACCACGGGCAATCCCAAGGGCGCGCTGTACAGCCACCGCTCGACCATCCTGCACACCTTCGCCGCGGCGCTGCCGGACACGCTCAACTGCTCGGCGCGCGACGTGATCCTGCCGGTGGTGCCGATGTTCCATGTCAACGCGTGGGGCCTGCCCTACGTCGCCTGCATGGTGGGGGCGAAGATGGTGTTTCCCGGCGCTGGGCTCGACGGGAAGTCGCTCTACGAACTGTTCGAGGCGGAGAAAGTCACCGTTTCCGCCGGCGTGCCCACGGTTTGGCAGGGACTGCTGATGCATACCGAAGCCAACAAGCTGAAGTTCTCGACCATGAATCGCACGGTGATCGGCGGATCGGCCTGCCCGCCGGCGATGATCGCCAAATTCGAGAACGACTACGGTGTGCATGTACTCCATGCCTGGGGCATGACCGAGATGAGCCCGCTGGGCACCGCCTGCGTGTTCAAGGAAAAGCACGTCCATCAGAGCCGCGAGCAGCAGATGGCGCTGCAGGCCAAGCAGGGCCGCGCGGTGTATGGCGTGGACATGAAGATCGTCGATGCCAACGGCGGCGAACTGCCCTGGGACGGCGAAGCCTCCGGCGACCTGCTGGTCAAGGGACCGTGGATCATCGCCGAATACTTCCGCGGCGAAGGTGGCGATCCACTGGTCGATAGCTGGTTCCCCACCGGCGACGTGGCCAAGATCGATGCCGACGGCTACATGCAGATCACCGACCGCAGCAAGGACGTGATCAAGTCCGGTGGCGAGTGGATCGGTTCCATTGACCTGGAGAACATCGCGATGGCCCATCCGGCTGTGGCGATGGCCGCCTGCATTGCGGCGCGGCACCCGAAGTGGGACGAACGGCCGCTGCTGGTGGTGATGAAGAAGCCCGGCCAGGACGTCAGCAAGGAAGAACTGCTCAAGTTCTTCGAGGGCCGCATCGCCAAATGGTGG
>SSTA01000082.1 GCA_009469685.1 Azonexaceae bacterium
GAACCAGGCTCTCGCCATGGACGCGGGAACCGACAAAAACGCCCAGCAGATGCACGAGCACCACGGCCAGCAACGCGTGTACGACGAAATCATGGACGCTCTTGAGCCCATGGCCGCCGATTTTGTTGAACGCCAGCCACCCGCTCGTACCAGCCGCCAGCACAAGCGCGAACATGGTCACGATCGCCAAGCCACCGGCCGGATTGTGTCCGAGCGTCGGTTTCGCCTTGCCCTCCCGAAGGGATTTCAGGTAGTTGAAGGCGGCGCCGGGCCCGCGAACGAAGTCGCCAAAGCGTGCAGTGCGACTGCCCACCCGACCCCAAACCAGGCGAAACAAGACCGTGGCGAACACCATCGCTCCTGCGGCGATATGCACCCGCTTGAGCCCGTGGCCCTTGGCGGTCAGCCAGGCGATGACGAATCCTGCGGCCATCAATCCATGCCCGAGGCGAACGGGCAGATCCCAGACCAGTATTGACGAAGCAGCGGGTTGCTCCGGCAACGGCACTTGCACTTTATCCATGAACACCTCCTTGACGGCCGAGAGGGTAGCGGCTTCACCTTAAGCCAAGCTTAGGCAAGCCGGGGAAAACGAAGCAATCCATGCACAACTCATCCAGATGGCCTATATTGGCATCTCCCCACCATCGCCCGCCAAGGAGTCCATCATGCGTATTGCCCACTGTGCCGCCGCCCTCATCTTCGCCGGCCTCTTCAGCCTGGCCCAGGCGCTCAGCCTCGCCGACCTGACCCCTGGAGAAGCCAATTCCGGCCTCAAGGAGGCGCTGACCACGGGGGCTGATTTTGCGGTCTCGTCTTTGGGCAAGGAAAACGGATTTCTGGGCAACAACAAGGTCAAGATTCCCCTGCCCGAATCCCTCGAAACCATCGAAAAGGGACTCCGGGCATTGGGTATGGGCAAGCAGGCCGATGAACTCATCGTCACCATGAATCATGCCGCGGAGAAGGCCGTTGCCCAGGCCAAGCCCATCCTGGTGGACGCCATCAAGCACATGACTGTCCAGGACGCCAAGGGCATTCTCACCGGTGGCGAAGACTCGGTCACCCAGTTTTTCCGCAAATCGACGTCGGAGAAGCTCGCCGCGCAATTCCTGCCCATCGTCAAGGACGCAACGAAGAAGGTCAATCTGGCCAAGAAATACAACAAGTTCGCCAAGAAGGGCGTCAGCCTGGGCCTGATCGACAAGAAAGATGCCGACCTGGACGCCTACGTCACCGACAAGGCCATGGACGGCCTCTTCTTGATGATTGCTGAAAAGGAAAAGAGCATTCGCGCCAATCCGGTAGGCGCCGGCAGCGACATGCTGAAGAAGGTTTTCAGCTCCCTCAACTGAGAAGGCCTCAAGGCCGGGGAGACAATGGCCGTTAATGGTGACAGGATATGCCCCATGAAACTTGACCGCCTCCCCTCCTTGACCCGCAGCCTGACGCCGGATTCTGCCGCCAAAACGCGGCTGCTGGAGGCCGATGCTCTCCGTCAGGTTGGCCAGGCGGAGTCCGCCGACCCCGACCGGGAGCGCTCTCTGCAGCAGGAACTTGAGGCCGCCAAGTCCCGTGTTCCAGAGGCCGATGCCCCTGAACCGACCCTCGTGGAAGCCCGGGACGTCGCCGAGCGTCTGCTCCATCTGGGCGGATTGGCCAGTACCCTGTTGAAGCCGGGCCTCGCCAAGTCTTCGGTCGACACCGAGGCCTGAGGTAGAATCCCTCCCTCACCATTCCAGCGCCCCGGCCCCCCGGGGCGTTCCGCTTTCATGTCCGGCCTCAATCCCCAGCAGCGCGAAGCGATCCGCCATCTCGACGGTCCTCTTCTGGTCCTCGCCGGAGCGGGTTCCGGCAAGACTCGCGTCATCACCCAGAAGATCGCCTACCTGATCCAGGACTGCGGGTTCCGCCCGGGGGCCGTGGCAGCCATCACCTTCACCAACAAGGCAGCGCGCGAGATGCAGGAGCGGGTGGCCAAGATCCTCGGCAGCCAGACGGCGGGGGAAGTGCAGATTTCCACATTCCATTCCCTCGGAGTCCGTTTTCTGCGAGAGGAGGCGAAGGCCCTCGGTTACAAACCTCGATTCTCCATCTTCGATTCCGCCGATTGCGCCGGCATCATTGGCGACCTGGCGAAGACGATAGACAAAGGCAGCCTGCGCCGGCTGCAGTCCCTGATCTCCCACTGGAAAAATACCGGGGTCGCTCCCGAGGCGGCGCTGCATCAGGCGACGAACGAAACCGAGACGCTGGCCGCCCGCACCTACCTGTCGTACGAAGCGACGCTCAAAGCCTATCAGGCGGTCGATTTCGACGACCTCATCCGCCTGCCCGTCACCCTGCTGGAAGCCCATCCGGATATCCGCGAGAAGTGGCAAAACCGTCTGCGCTACCTGCTGGTCGATGAATACCAGGATACCAATGCCTGCCAGTACAAGGTATTGAAACTGCTCACCGGGGTACGCGCCCAATTCACCGCGGTGGGAGACGACGACCAGGCGATCTATGCCTGGCGCGGCGCCGACATCGCCAATCTGAAGCGCCTTCCGGAGGAATTCCCGGCGCTGCGCATCATCAAGCTGGAACAGAACTACCGCTCGACGGTACGCATCCTGAAAGCGGCCAATGCGGTCATCGCCCACAACGAAAAGCTGTTCGAGAAGACCCTCTGGTCGGAACTGGGCCACGGCGAGCCGATCTCGGTTACCGCCTGCCGCGACAACGAAGCGGAGGCCGAAGCGGTGGTGATGAAGCTCCAGGCCCACCGCTTCGAGAACCGCGGCCGCTTCCGCGACTACGCCATCCTCTACCGCTCCAACCATCAGGCGAGAGTCCTTGAACAGGCCCTGCGCAATGCCAAGATTCCCTACCTCCTCTCCGGCGGCCAATCGTTTTTCGACAAGACCGAGATCAAGGACCTGACCAGCTACCTGCGCCTCTTCGCCAACGAGGACGACGATCCCGCCTTCATTCGCGCCGCCACGACCCCCAAGCGCGGCATCGGTGCAACCACCCTTCAGGCCTTGGGCCAGTACGCCGGCGAGCGCCACGTTTCCCTCTTCGCCGCCGCCGTCCAGGAGGGCTTCGCCCAACGGATCCAGGGCAGGCAGTTGGAGTCCTTGCTGACGTTCTGCCAGTTCATTTCCCGCTTCCAGCATCGGGCCGCCCGCGAGCCGGCCCAGAACGTGGTGCCCGATCTCATCAAGGCCATCGATTACGAAGCCCACCTGCATGACCACGAAGATGAGCGCACCGCGCAAAACCGCTGGGGCAACGTCCTGGAATTCGCCGACTGGCTCACCAAGAAGGGCGAAGAGGAAGGCAAGACCCTCCTCGACCTCACCCAGAGCATTGCCCTCATCAACATGCTGGACAAACAGGAATCCGATGTGGATGCCGTCCAGCTCTCCACCTTGCACGCCGCCAAAGGTCTCGAGTATCCCCACGTGTTCCTGACCGGGGTCGAGGAAGGCATCCTGCCCCACCGGGAATCAGTGGATAGCGGCAAGGTCGACGAGGAGAGGCGCCTGATGTACGTGGGCATCACCCGCGCCCAACGCTCGCTCCATGTCTCCTACTGCGAACGCCGCAAACAGGCCCGCGAGCTGATTCCCTGCGAGCCGTCGCGATTCATTGCCGAAATGGGCAAGGAAGACATCCGCTTCTTGGGGGGCAAGGCAGCGACCGAGCCGGACAAAGCCACCGGCAGTGCCCGGCTGGCGGCGATGAAGGCCCTGTTAGCGGGCAAAACACCGTAACCTGGCGGTCACCTGGCGTTACACAGGCTTACCTTTCTCTTGACTACCGGCCGCCGGAGGCCGGCGTTATTCGGCCCAAGGCAGCGCAATCCTGCAACGCCGAATCGACTTAACGCTCAACTCAGGAGAAATCAAATGACCAAACAACTGATCGCCCTCGCCATCGCCGCCGCTTTCGGCATCGCCCACGCCGCCGACGTCAAGCCGGCTGCGGAAACCAAGCCCGCCGCAGCCCCGGTTGCCGCCGCCCAGAAGGCCGAAGCGCCCAAGGTCGAGACCAAGGCCCCCGAAGCCAAGAAGGAGGCCGCTGCAGCGACCGAGGTCAAGAAGAACGAAACTGCCGGCGCCAAACCCCACAAGCACACCCGCCACAAGGGCAAGAAAGTCGAGTCCGCTCCCCAGGCCAAGGCCGAATCCATTACTCCGGTGAAACTCGCCGAAGCCAAGCCGGCTGAAACCAAGCCCGTCGAGGTGAAGAAGGCCGAGCCGGCCAAGACCGAAGCGGTCAAGGCTGCCGAACCGGTCAAGAAGTAAGGTCCTCCCCCGCACCCGCGCCGACCGTCCAAAAGTCGGCATGGGCAGGGCGCCCCCCATGGGGCGCCCTTTTTGCATTGTGGTGCGACTGTAGGTTTGCCGCCTTTTCTAGCCGGTCCACGAAAACGGGAGGCCGCAGCCTCCCGATGGCGATCGATTGAACGCC
The DNA here is from genome assembly GCA_009469685.1 of Azonexaceae bacterium. Next base: position 4,462 of record SSTA01000082.1, read on the forward strand.
TTACTTCGCAAGGCCCACCAGGTGGTCGACGGCAGCCTTGACTTCGGCGTCGGACAGGTCGGCGGCACCTCCCCGGGGCGGCATCGCA